>NZ_CP059221.1:320000-570862 GCF_014252375.1 Blattabacterium cuenoti
AGGATTATCACCTTCTTTGATTGATTTTTCCAAATCATTTTGTTATAAGAAAATATTCCATATAATTGTAGTCCTACAACACCATTAAAGCCTAAACTATAATGGTTTGGGCTGTTCCACTTTCGCTCGCCACTACTGATGGAATCACTAAATTGTTTTATTTTCCTCTAGATACTTAGATGTTTCAGTTCTCTAGGTTTGCTTTAGTCTAATATGAAATATTAGATAATATCATATTATATGATAGGTTTCCCCATTCGGAAATCTGCGGATTAATTTGTATGTGCCAATCCCCGCAGCTTATCGCAGCTTATCACGTCCTTCATCGCCTCTCAGAGCCAAGGCATCCACCATACGCTCTTCTTTCGCTTTTTTTTACCCTTATTCCTCACTATTGTATATTTATTATATTTCAAAGAACATTTTGAATGGAGAATATCGGAATTGAACCGATGACCTCCTGCGTGCAAAACAGGCGCTCTATCCATCTGAGCTAATTCCCCTATTCTGTTTACGTTATGAATAGTCTCGCGCGGAATTGAACCGCGGACCTCTACATTATCAGTGTAGCGCTCTAACCATCTGAGCTACGAGACTGATTTTATAAAATCAATCTCAATCTCAATACCAAATTTATAAAATATTTTAATCAAAATATAAAAAAGCTTCTACTAATTTTAAGAATTCTTTGAACAAAAACTCTAAAAAAGAGATGTTCCAGCCGCACCTTCCGGTACGGCTACCTTGTTACGACTTAGCCCCAGTCATCGATTTTACCTTAAGCAGTTCCTTTTATGGTTACCGATTTCAGGTCCCTCCGACTTCCATGGCTTGACGGGCGGTGTGTACAAGGCCCGGGAACGTATTCACCGCATCATGGCTGATATGCGATTACTAGCGATTCCAGCTTCATAGAGTCGAGTTGCAGACTCCAATCCGAACTGAGACCAGTTTTTAGAGATTAGCTTTTGATTACTCAATAGCAACCCTTTGTACTGGCCATTGTAGCACGTGTGTAGCCCAAGGTATAAGAGCCGTGATGATTTGACGTCATCCTCACCTTCCTCTCGACTTACGTCGGCAGTCTTGTTAGAGTCCCCGACATTACTCGTTGGCAACTAACAACAAGGGTTGCGCTCGTTGAGGGACTTAACCCAACACCTCACGGCACGAGCTGACGACAACCATGCAGCATCTTGCACTCCGTCCGAAGACTAAACTATTTCTAGCTTATTCGTAGTTCATTTAAACCTTGGTAAGGTTCCTCGCGTATCATCGAATTAAACCACATGCTCCACCGCTTGTGCGGGCCCCCGTCAATTCCTTTGAGTTTCAGTCTTGCGACCGTACTCCCCAGGTGGATCACTTATTACTTTCGCTTAGTCACTGAATAAAAATCCAATAACTAGTGATCATCGTTTACGGCGTGGACTACCAGGGTATCTAATCCTGTTTGCTCCCCACGCTTTCGTGCCTCAGCGTCAGTATAGATTTAGTAACCTGCTTTCGCGATCGGTGTTCTGTGTGATATCTATGCATTTCACCGCTACACCACACATTCCAGCTACTCCAATCTCACTCAAGTTTATCAGTTTCAATAGCAATTTTAACAGTTAAGCTGTAATATTTCACCACTGACTTAATAAACCGCCTACGCACCCTTTAAACCCAATAAATCCGGATAACGCTTGTGTCCCCCGTATTACCGCGGCTGCTGGCACGGAGTTTGCCGACACTTATTCGTATAGTACATTCACAATTCTTAATAATAAGAATTTTTATTCCTAAACAAAAGCAGTTTACAACCTATTAAGGCCTTATTCCTGCACGCGGCGTGGCTGGTTCAGAGTTTCCTCCATTGACCAATATTCCTCACTGCTGCCTCCCGTAAGAGTCTGGTCCGTGTCTCAGTACCAGTGTGGGGGATCACCCTCTCAGGCCCCCTACCGATTGTCGTCTTGGTAAGCCATTACCTCACCAACTAACTAATCGGACATACGCTCATCTTTTGCCACATTTCTGCTTTAATAATGAAATCATGCGATAACATTACATTATAGAATATTAATTTGAGTTTCCTCAAGCTATTTTCTTGCAAAAGGTAGATTACGTATGCATTACGCACCCGTTCGCCGGTCGCCATCAAATTATATTAGAAATATAATTCATGTTGCCCCTCGACTTGCATGTGTTAAGCCCGCCGCTAGCGTTCATCCTGAGCCAGGATCAAACTCTCCGTTGTAAAAAAATTAATTGAAAATTTGTTAAAGGATCCTTGACTATTAGCTAGAAGCTTTTTAATGTTTTATATTTAATTCTAAAATATTTATAAAGACAAAGAACAATCGAAATGATGTCTCATTTATAAAATGAATAAATCAATTCAAGAATGCAATTATACATATTTTTTTTAAAAAAAACAAATTTAAAAAAAAATATTATATATTATGTTGTAAATTTTTTAAATTTTTTATTAAATAAAGAAAAAGAAACTGAAATTATGAGAACTTCAGATTTTAATTTTGAAAATCCTTTTAATCTTCTTGCAAAATTTCCATCTAATGAAAGAGATGAATCTAAATTAATGATAATTCATAAAAATGATAAAAAAATTGAACATAAATTATTTAAAGATTTACATTATTATTTCAATGAAGGAGATTCAATAATATTGAATAATACAAAAGTATTTCCTGCAAGATTACTGGGTAATAAAGAAAAAACAGAAGCAAAAATAGAAGTTTTTTTACTTAGAGAATTAGATAAGGAAGATAGAACATGGGATGTTCTAGTTGATCCAGCTAGAAAAGTAAGAGTAGGTAATAAATTAAATTTTGGATATGGATTGTCAGGAGAAGTAATAGATAATACAACTTCTAGAGGTAGGATCTTGCAACTTAATTTTAACGGAGATCATAATGATCTAATAAAAAAAATAAAAGAAATAGGAAAAACTCCATTACCAAAATATATAAATAGAGATCCAGAAGAAATTGATAAAAAAAGATATCAAACCGTATATGCAAAAAAAGAGGGATCAGTTGCTGCTCCTACAGCAGGATTACATTTTTCTAAACATCTTTTAAAGAAATTAGAAATAAAAGGAGTTAATTTAGTAGAAATTACTCTTCATTTAGGTTTAGGCAGTTTTATACCAGTAGAGGTAGAAGATATATCTAAACATAAAATGGATTCTGAAAAATGTTTAATAGATAAAAAATCATGTGATATAATTAATAAAACAATAAAAAATAAGAAAAGAGTTTGTGCTGTAGGTACTTCTTCTATGAGAGCTATAGAAAGCTCTATTTCTTCTGAAAGAAATCTTAATCCATTTTTTGGATGGACTAATAAATTTATTTTTCCACCTTATAATTTTAGTATTGCTAACTCTATGATCACAAATTTTCATATGCCAAAATCAACATTAATAATGATGACTGCGGCTTTTACTGGATTCAGTTTATTAATGAAAGCATATAAAATAGCAATACAAAAAAAATATAGATTTTACTCATATGGAGATGTAATGTTAATTTTATAAAAATATTAGTTCATTAACTAATTATGAAAGAACTTTTAGAAAAAGCAAAAAAACCTATAAGTAAAGAAATAAAAATATTTGAAAAACAATTTTTTAATATAATAAAAAGTGACGTTAACCTGATAAATAAAATTAGCAATTATATTTTACAAAAAAGAGGAAAAATGATTCGTCCAATATTTGTTTTTTTAATTGCAAAAATGTTTGGAAAAATACAAAAAAAAACATATCATACAGCATATTTAATAGAATTAATACATAACGCAACACTTGTTCATGACGATGTTATTGATAACAGTAATTTAAGAAGAGGATTTTCTTCTATTAATTCTTTATGGAAAAATAAAATAGCAATTTTAATTGGAGATTATTTACTATCTAAAAGTTTATTATTAGCCAGTAATAACAATTATTTAGATTTATTAAAAATTATTTGTAAAACATTAAATAATATGAGTGAAGGGGAATTATTACAAATAGAAAAATCTCCCAATATTTCTGAAAAAATTTATGATAAAATTATTTATAAAAAAACAGCTAATTTAATTGCTACATCTTGTGAATGTGGAGCAATATCTGTTAATGCAGATAATAAAAATATATTGAATATGAGAGAATTTGGTACTTTAATTGGAATTGCATTTCAGATAAAAGATGATTTATTTGATTATGGATATAATAATATTGGAAAACCAATAGGAATTGATTTAAAAGAAAAAAAAATAACATTACCAATAATTTATACCATAAAAAAAGCATCTGTAAATGATAAAAATACAATTTTAGATTGTATCAAAAATTATAATGAAGAAAAAAGAAAAGAAATAATATTTATTGTTAATAAATATGGAGGATTGAAATACGCTATTAAAAAAATGATGAATTTTTATAAAAAATCATTAGAAATATTAGAATTATATCCTGAATGTATAGCAAAAGAATCATTAAAAATTATGACAAAATTTATTATTAAAAGAAATAAATAATAAATTAAAAAAATGAAAAAAAATTTAGTTATTGTAGAATCCCCGACTAAAGCTAAAACAATACAAAAATTTTTGGGAAATAATTATCATGTTATTTCTAGTTATGGACATATAATGGATTTACCAGAAAAAAAATTAGGAATTCAAATTGAAAACAATTTTACTCCTGATTATGTAATATTAAACAAAAAAAAAAAGATAGTAAATAATATAAAAAAATTAATAAAAGATTTTAATATAATATGGATTGCCTCTGATGAGGATCGTGAAGGTGAATCAATTGCGTATCAAATTAAAAAAATATTTTTTTCACCTGAAAAAATATATAAAAGAATTGTATTTAATGAAGTTACAAAAAATGCAATAATAAAATCTATAAATAATCCAAGATCATTAAATTTTAATTTAATTTATGCACAACAAGCAAGAAGAATCATAGATAGATTAGTTGGATTTAAATTATCTCCTTTATTATGGAAAAAAATTAAACCTAAACTTTCTGCAGGTAGAGTACAATCTATTGCTGTTAGACTTATTGTAGAAAGAGAAAATAAAATAAAAAATATAATTCCAATTAAAACTTTTAAAATAAATGGAATCTTTAAAAAAGACGATCAAATTATTTATACAAAATTTAATGAAAATATAGAAAATAAAAGAAAAGTTAAAGAATTAATGAAATCATTTATTAACAATAATTTTTTTGTTGAAAAAATTATAGAAAATATTGAAAAAAAATCTCCATCTTATCCATTTACTACATCATCTCTTCAACAAGAATCATTTAATAAATTAAGATTTTCTATATCTAAAACTATGTTTCTTGCCCAAGAATTATATGAAAAAGGTTATATAACATATATTCGTACAGATAGTCAAAAATTATCTTCTATTATTATTTCAGAAATAAAAAAATATGTATTAAACACTTATGGGGATAAATATTTATCAATTAGAGTAAATAAATCATCTAATAAAAAATTTTCTCAAGAATCTCATGAAGCGATTAGACCTACAGTTATTAATTATGATAGCAGTTATTTAAAATTATTAAATAAAAATGAAAAAATGCTTTATAAATTAATATGGAATCGTACTATTATGAGTCAAATGAAAGATGCAATTTTTAGAAAAAAATTTTTTTACATAAAATTTTCTAATTTAAATAACTTTTTTATTGGAAATGATAAAATAATTGAATTTGATGGTTTTATGAAAATAAAAAATATAGATAAAAATAATTTGTTTTCATTAAAAATAAAAAAAGGATCTTCTTTAGAAAGAGTAGAAATAATTGCAAAACAAATTATAAAGAATAATTCACATAGATATAATGAATCATCATTAGTTAAGGATTTAGAAAATCTTGGGATAGGAAGACCATCAACTTATGTTCCTATAATTTCTACAATAAAAAATAAAAATTATGTTAATATTCAGAAAATTATTAAAGAAAAAAATTTTTATGAAATTTTTATATTAAAAGAAAAAAGTAATGTTATATCTAATATTAATGAAAATAAAATTAGAATAGAAAGAAATAAATTTATTCCTACAGAAATAGGGACAATAATAACAAATTTTTTAAAAAAATATTTTAAAGAAATAGTAAACTACAATTTTACTGCAGATTTAGAAAAAAAATTTGATGACGTTTCTAAAGGGAATTTATCTTGGACAAGTGTAATACAAGATTTCTACAAAAATTTTGAAAAAAAATTATTTTATGTTAATAATAATGTTAAAAAAATTTATAATAAACATTATATAGGAATAGATCCAAAATCTAATAAAAAAATATTTACAAGAATAGCAAAATTTGGCCCCGTAATACAATTAGGAGATTTTGAAAAGAACAAAGAAAAACCAAAATTTTTTCCATTATTAAATAATCATAAAATTGATTCAATATCATTAAATAATGCTATAAATATAATAAATTTACCTAGATCTATAGGGTTTTTTAGAAAAAAAGAAATATTATTAAAAATGAATAAATATAATGTGTATATAAAATATAACAATAAATTAATACCAATAGAAAAAGAAGAATTTTTTAATAATAAAATTAATCTAAAAAAAGCTATTAATATTATTAATAATTTTGAAAAAAAAACGGTTAGTGATCAAAATACCTTTGATTTAAATAAGTAGTAGGATAAGCTTGATCATGACCTGTTCTTTTAACATGATCTAAATATATAGGAATATAAGATAATGCTTTTACTCTATCAGATAAAGACATGTTATTCCATATATTCTCAGCCATTTTTTTTTTCCCTACTTTATATTTATAATCTATCCAAAACCTATTAAATGATAAATCTGTAGGTATTTCTTCTATAGAAAAAGATAATTTTGATTCTTTCATTTTGTTAATAATAGATTCATTATAAGGAAGATATTTTCCAATCCATATATAATGAGACAGTGATAATTTATTAGGAAATATAATTTCTCTTAAATAACCATTCAAATCATATTTAAATACAATCTCTCCAGACACCAAATTACTTCTAAATATATATTGTTTACCTTTCATTAATTTATACTAAATAATAAAATTTTTAATTTTTTTTACTTAAAAAAGTATGATAACCAGTATGATAACCAATATAATAAACCAATATGATAACCAATATAATAAAAATGATAAATATTAAATTTAAAAAATATTATTAATAAATATATAATTAAATATTAATAAAAAAAATATGTTATATATAGTTCCTACTCCTATAGGAAATTTAGAAGATTTTTCTTTTAGAAGTATAAGAATTTTAAAAGAAGTAGATTTTATTTTAGTTGAAAGCTATAAAATATCTATTAAATTATTAAAATTTTATAATATAAATACAAAATTAATAAAATATAATATGTATAATGAATGGAAAACTATTCCATTTATTATTAATAATATAAAACAAGGGAAAAATATAGCATTAATATCTGATGCTGGAACACCTGGAATTTCTGATCCTGGATATTTACTAATTAAACATTGTATAGAATCATCTATTTATGTAGATTGTTTGCCAGGTCCTACTGCATTAATTCCATCATTAATAATATCAGGTTTTCCAATAGATGAATTTTTATTTATTGGATTTTTACCAAAAAAAAAAAGAAATTTAAAATTAAATAGTTTATCTAAAGAAAATAGAACTATTGTTTTATATGAATCTCCTCATAGATTATTAAAGACATTAAATGATATAAAAACATTTTTTGGAGAAAACAAAAATATTGTTTTATGTAAAGAAATATCCAAATATTATCAAAATATATTTAGAGGAAATGTAAAAGATATTTTATTTTTTTATAAAAAAAATGTAAATAAGATATTAGGAGAATATACAATAATTATAGGAAAATAATTACTAAACATATTTTTTTTCAATTAAAAATTTTGCTATTTGAATAGCATTAGTTGCTGACCCTTTTCTTAAATTATCTGATACAATCCAAATATTAATAGAATTTTTACATGAATTATCTTTTCTTATTCTACCAACAAAAACTTCATCTTTTCCATGAGAAAAAATTGGCATTGGATAAATATTATTTACAGGATCATCTTGGACTATTACACCTTTTGTTTTATTTAAAATTTCTTTAATATAATTTATTTTTACATTTTTTCTAAATGTTATATTAACGCTTTCAGAATGTCCTCCAATAACTGGGACTCTAACTGAAGTAGCTGTTATAGAAATACTATTATCATTAATTATTTTTTTAGTTTCGTTTATTAATTTCATTTCTTCTATAGTATATCCATTTTTTAAAAAACTATCGCATTGTGGAATAACATTTTGATGAATTTTATATGGATAAATTTTTTTTTTAGAAAATCCCTTTAATTTTTCCTCTTCTAGTTGATCTAATGCTTTTTTACCTGTTCCTGTTACTGACTGATAAGTAGAAACTATTACTCTTTTTATAGAGAAAATTTTATGTAAAGGATTTAATATCATTGCTAATTGTATAGTTGAACAATTTGGATTTGCAATAATTTTATCTTTTTTTTCTAATAAAAAACTATTTATTTCCGGAATAATCAATTTTTTTTCAGGATCCATCCTCCATGCAGATGAATTATCTATTACATAAGATCCAATTTCAAAAAATTTTTCGGCCCAATTTTTTGATATTATTGATCCAGCTGAAAATAAAACTATATCTGGTTTTTTTAAAATTAATTCATTTATTCCAATTATTTTATAACTTTTTCCTTTAAAAAAAATTTCATTTCCAATGGAACGATGTGATGCAGATAAATATAAATCAAATAAAATTTTTTCTTTTTCAAGAATCTTCATCATAACTCTACCAACCATACCGGTAGCACCAACTATTCCTAGTTTAAGTTTCATAAATAAATTTTAAAAATCAAATTTATACATTAATTAATGATTAAACAAAGTAAAATAATTATTTTATCTGGCCCATCTGGTAGTGGAAAAACTACTATATCAAATTATCTTATATCAAAAATTCCAAATTTAAAATTATCTATATCATGTACAACAAGAAAAATTAGAAAAAATGAAAAAAATGGAAAAGATTATTTTTTTATTTCTAAAAAGATTTTTAAATCAAAAATAAAAAAAAATCAATTTTTAGAATGGGAAGAAGTTTACAATAATATTTTTTATGGAACATTAAAAAATGAAATTAATAATTTATTAAAAAAAAAAAAATATATATTATTTGATATTGATGTAAAAGGAAGTATAAATCTAAAAAAATTATATAAAAATGAATCTATATCAATTTTTATACTAACGAATTCTAAAAAAATTTTAAAAAATAGACTTATAAATAGAAAATTAAATAATTATAAAGAAATTAAAATTCGTTTAGAAAAAGTTAAAAAAGAAAATAATTATTCTAATTTATTTGATTTTATTATTTTAAATGAAAAATTGGAAAAAACTAAAAACAAAATATTTAATATAGTATATAATTTTATAAAAAATTAATTTATATATAACTATAACTCCCTAGGTCGGATTCGAACCAACGACACCCTGATTAACAGTCAGGTGCTCTAACCAACTGAGCTACTAGGGATTAATTATTAAAGTAATTAATGATTAATTAATTGGTATTTTTTCTATTCTTTTTCTATGTCTACCTTCATCAAAATCTGTTTTAAAAAAAATTTTTATAATTTCTAATAAATCATTTTTTTTTATAAAACGAGCAGGTAAACTAATTACATTTGCATCATTATGTTTTCTTGCTAAACAAGTTATTTCCTTATTCCATACTAAAGCTGCTCGAATTTTTTTATATTTGTTTGCAATCATTGCTGCACCATTTCCTGTTCCACAAATTACTATTCCAAAAGTAGCAATACCATCATTTACATGTTTAACTGTAGGATGAATAAAATCTGGATAATCTACTTGTTTTCCATTTTTATTATGGAAACCAAAATCTATTATTTTATATCCATTTTTTATCAAAAAATTTTTTATTAAATATTTATAATATACCCCTGTATGATCAGAACCAATAGCTACTATCATTATTACTTACTAAAATTTTTATCGAAAAAATTTTATATTTAATGCAATATAATAAAAAATTTTTTTATATTCTTAGTTTAGGTTGATAACCTAACATAATAATAATATTTACAAATATATAATGAAAAAGATAAAAGATGTAAATGATTTTAATTTTAAAAATAAAATAGCTTTACTAAGAGTAGACTATAATGTTCCAGTTGATAAATATGGAAAAATAACGGATGATACACGTATTAAATATTCTTTACCTACTATAAATAAAATTATTTCTGATGAAGGAAAAATTGTTATTATATCTCATTTTGGAAGACCTAAAGGTATTTTCAATAAAAAATATTCATTAAAATTTTTAATACCAATTTTATCTAAAAAATTAAAAAAATCAATTATTTTTTGTCCAAATGTTATAGGGAATGATACAAAAAATAAAATTAAATACCTAAAAAATGGTAATATTATTTTATTAGAAAATTTACGTTTTTATAGAGAAGAAGAAAAAGGAGATGAACAATTTTCTTATATTTTGTCAAAATATGGAGATATTTATGTAAATGATGCATTTGGAGTTTCTCATAGAAAACATTCATCAATAACAATTGTACCAAAATTTTTTAATAAAAAATGTATAGGACTTTTAATGAAAAAAGAAATTTACAATCTAAGTATTTTTTTTAGTAAAAAAATTAGTAGACCTGTTACTATAATATTAGGTGGTGTAAAAATATCATCAAAATTAAATTTTATAAAAAATTTTATAAATATAGCTGATTATATATTAATAGGAGGTGGTTTATCATATCCATTTATAAAAATGGATAGTGGAAATATAGGAAAATCACTTAATAATATAAAAGAAAAAAAGAAATTAATACAAGAAATATTATATTTAAAAAATAATATAATATATTTTCCAAATGATGTTATTGCTGTTAAAAATGGAAATTTTAATAATATTAAAATAATATCAATTAATAATATACCTAATAATTGGAAAGGATTAGATATAGGACCTAATTCTATAAATAATTTTTGTAAAATTATTAATAAATCTAAAACTATATTATGGAATGGACCAATGGGTTTATTTGAGAATAACAAATTTTCTAAAGGAACTATTTCAATTGCAAAAGAAATTATAAAAATAACAGAAAAAAATTATGCATTTACTATAGTAGGTGGTGGAGATTCCATATATGCATTAAAAATGATAAAAAGTATTGATAAAGTTAGTTACTTATCTACTGGAGGAGGAGCTATGTTAGAATTTTTAGAGAAAAAAACTTTACCAGGAATAAATATAATAAACTAATAAAAAATCAAGTTTTTAATTATATTTGTAATAAACTAAAAAATATGTCATTTAAACTTCCAAAATTATCATATTCATATAAGGATTTTGAACCATATATTGATGAAAAAACTATGGAAATTCACTATAAAAAACATCATTTAACTTATGTGAATAATTTGAATAATATTATTTCTGATACTGATATGAAAGATCTTTCTATAGAAGAAATTTTAAGAAGATCACATATTGAATCACCTGTTGTTAAAAATAATGCAGGAGGAGTTTATAATCATAATTTATTTTGGAAAATATTGATTCCTTCATCAAAATTTATTCCACCAAGCAAATACTTTATTAATATAATAAATGAAAATTTTTCTTCCATGAATAGCTTTAAAAATAAATTTTCAGATATTTCCTTAAAAAAATTTGGATCTGGATGGACATGGCTATGTATTAATAATAATAAAGAGTTAAATATTTGTATCACTAGTAATCAAGATAATCCTATTATGTATGGATCAGAATGTGAAGGAATACCAATATTAGGTCTAGATCTTTGGGAACATGCCTATTATTTAAAATATCAAAATAGAAGATCAGATTATATATCCTCTTTCTGGAAAATAATAAATTGGAAAGAAGTAGAAAATAATTATAATAATTCTATTTTAGAATAAAAATTATATTTTCATTCTATTTATGGCAATAATTATATTAGATAATATAAAATTATTTGGACATCATGGATGTCTACCTGAAGAAAAATTAGTTGGTTCTAATTTTTCTATAAAATTAGAAGTAAAGATAGACATTAATAATGTATTTAATGATGATATATATGAAACTGTTGATTACGTATCTCTTTACAATATAATTAAGGAAGAAATGAAAATACCATCAAAAATAATAGAATCTTTAGCAAAAAGAATAATTGATAGAATTAATAAAATAAAAAAAATAAAACATACAAAAATAAAAATATGCAAAGAAAATCCTCCAATAAATGGTAAAATAGATAAATTCTGTATTATAATGGAAAAAAAAATATAATTTTTATGGCACTGTGGCCGAATGGATAAGGCAGAGGTCTGCAAAACCTTTTAAAGCGGTTCGATTCCGCTCTGTGCCTCAAATTAATAAAAATATTAAAAATATAAATAATTGTAATTTAATGAACATTCTTATTTCACAATCTATATATATTGGACCTAATTCACCATATTTAGAGCTTAGCAAAAAAAAAAATGTAAAAATATATTGTAAATCTTTTATAAAAATAATAGATGTATCATCTTCTTATGTAAGAAGACAAAAAATTAATTTTTCTGATTTTAATGCAATTATTTTTTTAAGTAAAAAATCCGTAGATTATTACTTTAGAATTGCTAATTCTATGAGATTTAAAATTCCTACTACTATGAAATATTTTTGTAAAACAGAATCAATAGCTTTTTATTTACAAAAATATATTACTTACAGAAAAAGAAAAATATATACTGGAAAAAAAAATTTTTCAGAATTAATACCTTATATAAAAAATAATTCAAATAAAAAATTTCTTTTACCATCTTCAGATATATTATCATCTCTTGTTCCAAACATGTTAAATAAATTAAAAATTTTTTGGGAAAGAGTAATTTTATATAAAACTGTTTCTAATGATTTATCAGACATAAACATAAAAAACATATATTACGATATTTTAGTTTTTTTTAGTCCTGCTGGTATAAAATCCTTATTTCATAATTTTCCAAAATTTAACCAAAAAAAAACTACAATTGCAACTTTTGGGAAAAATACATTTGATGAAGCATATAAATCAGGTTTAAAAATAGATATAAAAATTCCAAATTCTAAATTTACATCAATGGCTATGGCGTTAGAAGAATATATAAAAAAAACAAAAGAAATTAAATATTATTCTACAGTTACAGATTTTGCTAAATTTCTAGGTTGATCTATATTTTTTCCACGTAAAAAAGCAATTTGATAAGCTAATAACTGAAGAGGTATAACTGTTATTAACGGACTCAATTCTTCAATTGTATCTGGAATATTTATAACATGATCAGCTAACATTCTAACTTGTACATCATCTTTATTAATTAATGCAATGATTTTCCCCCTTCTAGCTTTAATTTCTTGAATATTACTTAACATTTTCTTGTAACTACCTTTTAAAGGAGATATTACAATAACAGGAATATTTTTATCTATTAAAGCCATTGGTCCATGTTTCATTTCTGCTGCAGGGAATCCCTCTGCATGAATGTAAGATATTTCTTTTAATTTTAAAGCACCTTCTAATGCTACTGGAAAATTAATTCCTCTACCTAAATAGATAAAATTATTTGTGTAATACAATAAATTAGATATTTTTTTTATAGAACTATTGTATTTTATTACGTAGTTTATTTTTTCTGGAATTAAACTAAGTTCTTTGCAAATTTCTTTATAAGATAGATCACTTATTATAGACTTATATTTTCCTATTTTAAGAGCTATTAAAGTAAGTATAGTTATTTGTGAAGTAAATGCTTTTGTAGATGCTACACCTATTTCTGGACCAGCATGTATATAAACTCCAGCATTAACGTTTCTAGCAATAGAAGATCCTACTACATTACAAATACCAAAAACAAATGCACCCTTTTTTTTAGCTAGTTTTAAAGCTGATAAAGTATCAGCAGTTTCTCCAGACTGGGATATTACAATAACAATATCTTTTTTTCCAATAATAGGATTTCTATATCTAAATTCTGAAGAATATTCAACTTCAACTGGAATACGTGTATATTTTTCTAATAAATATTCTCCAATTAAACCAGCATGCCATGATGTACCACAAGCTACTATTATAATAGAATTTGCATTAATAAATTTTTCTTTATTAGATTCAATTCCATTTATACAAATAATTTTTTTAGAAATTAATAATCTCCCACGCAAAGTATCTAATATTGTTTTTGGTTGTTCGCATATTTCTTTCAACATAAAATATTTATACTCTCCTTTCTCAATTTCTTTTAAATTTATTTTTAATCTTTTTATAATAGGATTAAGTTTATGATTATTAATAATCTTTCTAAGATCTAATTCCTTATTTTTTTTTAAAATAGCCATTTCTCCATCTTTCATATAGATAACATTTTTAGTATAATTTATAAAAGGTATTGGATCTGATGCTATAAAAAATTCTTTTTTACCAATACCTATTATTAAAGGACTACCTAGTTTAGCTATAATTATTGTTTCTGGATTTGATTTTTCTAAAATAGCAATTGAGTAAGCTCCAATAATTTCATTTAATGAAACTCTTACTGCTTCTTCTAATGATAAATTATTTTCATATTTTATATATTCAATCAAGTTAACTAGAACTTCTGTATCAGTTTTACTATTAAAAGTATAACCATTTTTTAATAAAATAATTTTTATTGCATGATAATTTTCTATAATTCCGTTATGAATCATAACAAGATTATTAGAATTAGATACATGAGGATGAGCATTTATGTCATTTGGTTCTCCATGTGTTGCCCATCTAGTATGTCCTATCCCAACAGTACCTGTTAATTTATTTTTAAAAGAATAGATTTTTTTCTCTAATTCATTAACTTTACCTTTTGTTTTAAATAAGCTATATCCATTTTTATTTATTATAGAAATTCCAGAACTATCATAACCACGATATTCTAATTTTTTTAATCCATTAATAAGAATATGATATGCTTCTCTATACCCTAAATATCCAATTATTCCACACATTATTTTAGTGAAAATTATAAATATTTTTTAAAAATTTATTCATTATTTATAAAATTGTTTATAAATAGCTTCTATTTCATCTGATGATGAATATGAATATTTCAATATTTTATTTTTTTTTATAAAATCTTCTATTTCATCTTCAAATGAAATATCTCCTTTTATTATTCCATCAGAAAAATATATACATAACTTTGTTAAGTTAATATAATTTGGATTTTTTAAAAGATCTAATTCTTTAGATTCAATTCCATCAAATTTTATTTTTTTTATTATTTCTTTGTTAAGAATACCATTAAATAATTTGTTATAAATAGAGGAAATTATTTTCGTTTCTTTATATATAATCTCATTTTTGAAATATTTTTTTATATATAATGGAATAAAATAACTAATCCATCCATATAAATGAATAATATCTGGTTTCCAATTTAATTTTTTAACAGTTTCTAATACTCCTTTAGCAAAAAAAAGAGCTCTTTCATCGTTATCTTCAAAAAAGATACCATTTTCATCTTTATCAATAGCTTTCCTTTTAAAGTACTCTTCATTATCTATAAAATAAACTTGCAATCTGACATCAGGAATAGAAGCTACTTTTATCAAAAGTGATTGATATACATCATTAATAATTAAATTCATGCCTGACAAACGAATTACTTCATGTAATTGATGTCTTCTTTCATTTATTATTCCAAATCTAGGCATAAATATCCGTACATCATTTCCTACAGATTGCATAAATTTAATAGTTTTTGAAACTGATAAAGAAATTGAATTTTTTGAAGAAAAAGGAAACAAATATGAAGAAACATATAATATGCGTTTACCTGTCATCTTTTTAAGGATTTTATTTTTGAAATATATAAAAAAAAGGATAACTGCAAATATAAAAAATAATATCCAATTTATGGATATAAAAAAATTAAATTTTAAAAAAAATTTTTAAGATATATAAATAATTTTGTTAATTATGAAATTAAAAAACAAAAATAATAAAATTAATTTTAAAAAAAATCGTAATAATTATAATTATAGTAATGGCATAATTAATATAACAAATCAAGGTTATGCTTTTGTAAAAATAAAAAAAAATAATAAAACTATTTTTATTCCTAAAAATAAAATTAATAGATCTTTAGAGGGAGATACAGTTAAAGTTAAGTTTAAAAAAAATATCAATAAAATTAAAATAAAAGGAGAAATAATAAAAATATTAAAAAGAAAAACAAAAAAGTTTGTTGGTATTTTAAAAAAAAATTATAAAGACTATTGTTTTAATCCAAAAAACAATAATTTTATTGTTTGCAATAAAATTATTGTTAATATACCAAAAATTAAATCAGAAAAATATAAAAATAATTATAAAGTTTTAGTTGAGATAACTTCTTGGCCAAAAAATTTAAAAAATCCATTAGGAAAAATATTAAAAGTATTTGGAAAAGTTGGAGAATATAAAACTGAACTTTATTCTTTATTGGAAGAATATAATATTTCTTATAAATTTTCTAAAAATATAGAAAAAGAAGCAAAAAAAATATTTTCAAAAGGAATTTTGAATTCTAAATTAGAATTAAGAAAAGATATGAGAAATATTAATACATTTACTATAGACCCAAGTAATGCAAAAGATTTTGATGATGCTATTTCAATTAGGGAAATTAATAATAAAATTTGGGAAATAGGTATTCATATATCTGATGTTACATATTTTATTAAAGAAAATAGTGAATTAGACAAGGAAGCGTACTTAAGAAATACATCTATTTACTTAATAGAAAAAGTTATACCTATGTTACCTAATATTTTATCTAATGAACTTTGTTCTTTAAAACCTAAAAAAGATAAACTAAGTTTTTCTGTAATTTTTAATATTAACGAAAAAGGAGAATTATTAAAAAGTTGGATTGGAAAAACAATTATAAGATCTGATAAAAAATTTACTTATGATGAAGTACAAAAAATAATAAATGAAAAAAAAGGATTTTTTTATAAAGAAATTAATACTTTATTTTTATTATCTAAAAAATTAATTAATAAAAGATTAAATAATGGATCTATTTTTTTAGATAGAATTGAAGCAAAATTTAAGTTGGATAAAAATAATAATCCAAAATCTATAGTTTTAGAAAAAAATAATGAAGCTCATTCTATAATAGAAGAATTTATGTTACTAACTAATAAAAAAGTATCAGAATTTGTAAGTAATAAAATAACAAAGAAACCATATATATATAGAATACATGATAAACCAGATTACGAAAAAATTTTTGTTCTAAAAAAAATTATAAAACCTTTAGGTTATTTTTTAGATTTAAATAACATAAAAGATTCTATAAACCATTTATTAAAAAAAATAAAAGGTAAACCTGAACAAAATATGATTGAAAATTTAATTTTACGTTCTATGAATAAAGCTAAATATTCAACAAAAAATATAGGACATTATGGATTATCTTTTATTTATTATACTCATTTTACTTCTCCTATTAGGAGATATTCTGATATAATAGCTCATAGATTATTAAATAATTATTTATTAAATAAAAAAGTAAAATCCGTAGATTTTTACGAAAAACAATCACAATACTGTAGTTATAAGGAACGTGTAGCCATAGATATTGAAAGAGATTTTTTAAAATATATACAAATAAAATTTTTAAAAAATTTTTTAGGAAAAGAATTTGATGGAGTTATAACTGGATTTACAGAATGGGGGGTTTACATTGATATAATACAGTTTCAAACAGAAGGAATGATAAAATTACGTGATATAAAAGAAGATAGTTACACTCTAGATCCAAATGGTCATAGTATAATAGGTAAAAATAAAAAAAATTATTATTTATTAGGAGATAAAGTAAAAGTAAAATTAATAAATATAGATTTAGAAAAAAAAAGAATTATTTTAAACTGGATAAAAAAATAAAAAATATTTTAATTTATTCTTACAGATTGAGGAACAAATAATGTATAATCACCACCATTTTTTATGATACTTCTTACAAAAAAAGAACTAATATGCGATTTTTCATAAGAAGAAAATAAAAAAACAGTTTCAATATTATATTTTTTTTCCAAAATTTTATTTACAAATAAAATATTTTTTTCAAATTCAAAATCAAATTGATTACGAATTCCTCTCAATAAAAATTTTACTTTTTTTTTTTTACAAAAAGATATAGTTAATCCTTTAAAAGAGTCTATTTCTATTTTATTAAAAATATTATATTCTAAAAAAGAATCATGTATCCATTTTTTTCTTTTTTTTATAGAAAACATATTTTTTTTACTTGAGTTATCACCAATAGCAACAATTACTTTATCAAATAAATTTAAAGATCTAATTACAATATCACAATGACCTAAAGTTATTGGATCAAAAGTACCAGGAAACACAGCTATTTTTTTTAATATTTTCATTATTATATCATATTATAAATCTATAAAAATTTTTAGAATTTTTCGACTAAAAAAAATAAAAAATTTATTTAATAACGTTTTATATAATCAAAAAAACAATAATCTTAATAGAAGTAAAATCTGAATATAAAATAAATTTTTAATAAAAATTTTTTAAAAAATATAAATTAAAAACATTTTTAATTCATAAAATTATATCTATGTAATAAATTAAAATAAAAAAATTTTATTATTTCGATTTTAAAAAATATAGTTTTTTTACATAAAAAATCCTAACTATATTGTAAAAATAGGATAGTATTAACAATATATTTATCTAAAAATTAAAATTTAATTATTTATAAATATTAAAAAAATATTATCACGTGTAATAATATAAATAATTTTTACATACGTGAATAAAAAAAATTATAAACAAAGTTATTATTTTCGTTTATTTATTATTTATTTTTGGATTTTATTTTTTCTAATTATAAGTAGTATATTTTTAATTATTTTTTCTGCATCTAAAGGATACTTAGGAGATCTACCAAAATCTGAAGAAATAGATAATCCAAATATAGAAACTGGATCAAAAATATATGATTCTAATGGAAAATTTTTAGGTAAATTTTTTTCTGATAATAGAACTTTAATAAGTTATAAAGAATTACCTAACAATTTAATAAATGCTTTATTAGCTAAAGAAGATATACGTTTTAGAGAACATTCTGGAATTGATGGAAAATCACTTCTTAGAGCTATTTTTTCTTTTGGAAAAAAAGGAGGAGGTAGTACTATATCTCAACAATTGGCAAAACTTCTTTTTACTGGAACATCCGCAAAAAATAAAATTCAAAGAATTCATCAAAAAATTTTAGAATGGATAATGGCTATTGAACTAGAAAAACGTTATACTAAAGAGGAACTTATTACAATGTATTGTAATAAGTTTGATTTCTTGTATAATGCAAAAGGAATTAGTACTGCTGCTCGTACATATTTTAATAAAAAAATTTCAGATCTTAATTTAGGGGAATGTGCTTTACTAATAGGAATGCTTGAAAATCCATCTTTATATAATCCAAAAAGTTACCCTAATAGAGCAAAAAAACAAAGAAATTTAGTATTACATCAAATGAAAAAATATAATTTTTTAAATAATGATCAATATAATTACGAATCAAAAAAACCTATTAAAATAAAATTTAGTATGCAAAAAAATGATTCAGAATTATTTTCATATTATAAAGAATTTTTAATAAAAGAAGTTCAAGATTTACTATATAAGTACAAAGAAAAAACAGGAATTAAATTAAATATTTCTGATGGACTTAAAATATATATTTCTATTAATTCTAAAATGCAAAATTTTGCAGAAAAATCTGTAAAAAAACATCTAAAAAAATTACAATTATTATTTGATTCTTTTCAAAAAGAAAATATAAATGCACCATTTTCAAATCTTTCTAAAGATAAAACAAAAAGAATACTAATTTCTGCAATGAAAAGAACTAATTTTTATAAAGAATTAAAACAAAAAGGATTATCAGAAAATAAAATTATTAAAAAATTTAAAAAAATAAAATATATTAAAATATTTACTTGGAATGGAACAAAAAAAATAAAAATTTCTCCTTGGGATTTTATTCGTTATCAAAAAAGTATTATACAAGCAGGAATGCTTTCAATAGAATCATCTACTGGATATATTAAAGCATGGGTAGGAGGTATAGACTTTGATCATTTTCAATATGATCATGTTTATCAAACTAAAAGACAAGTTGGATCAATATTTAAACCTATTTTATATGCTGCTGCAATCAGTAAATTTAATTATAATCCTTGTACAAAAATATCTAATGAAAAATTCCAACTAGGAAATTGGTATCCAAAAAATTACAATGGAAAATACGGAGGATTAATGACATTGAAAGATGGTTTAGCTTATTCAGTAAATACTATATCTGCTCGTTTAATAGCACAAATTACTCCTAAACCAGTAATTGATTTAGCAAAAAAAATGGGAGTAAAATCTGTTATTCCAGAACATCCATCTATTGCATTAGGATCTGCTGATTTAACTTTATATGAAATGACTGGAGTATTTAACACTTTTTCTAATAACGGATTATATAGTAAACCTACTATTTTGATAAAAATAAAAGATAAAAATGGAATTGTTATTAATAAAGATTTTTTTAGAAAAAAAGTTTTTAATAAAGAGGTTTCTTATATAATGTTAGATTTGATGGAAGGAGTTATAAAATACGGGACTGCAAAAAGAATAAAACAAAAATATAATATTGAAGGCGATATTGCCGGAAAAACTGGGACAACAAATGATAATTCTGATGGATGGTTTATAGGAATAATACCTAATTTAACTACTGGAATTTGGGTTGGATGGGAAAATAGATTTTCTCATTTTAATGATATAAAATTAGGACAGGGGGCAAGCATGGCATTACCTATATGGGCTCATTATATAAAATACTTATATAATGACCATAAACTAATATATGATTATAAAATTATATTTAAAAAACCTAAAAACTATCAATTTAATTGGGATGAATGTGAAGAAAATAATAATTATAATAATAAAAAAAGTAAAAAATATGATAATAATGAAATTATAGAAAGTATAGAAGATAATGTAGAATTACATAAAAAAAATTATGATGATAATTATGACAATAATTATACTGATTATAATGATTTTAGTGAAGAAGAATAAAATTTTTTTATTTAATTATAAAATAATTTTTAATAAACATCTTTTAAATATCTTTTATTTTTTTTCATTTTTTCTATAAATAATTTAGGATCTTCTTTACCTATATTTTTTATAATACAATGAATTATTTTTTCCACATTTATACTCATTGGTGTTTTTTTTCCACATATATATATGTATGATCCATTTTTTATCCAATTAAAAAATTCTTTTCTATTTTCCCATATTTTATCTTGTACATAAATTTTATTTTTTTGATCTCTAGAAAAAGCTAAATGAACATTATGTAACAATCCACTTTTTTTCCAATTTTCTATTTCTGATTTATATAAAAAATCATGGTTATAATATTGATTTCCAAAAAATAACCAATTTTTTCCTGATGCATTTATTGATTCTCTTTCATATAAAAAAGATCTAAAAGGTGCTATTCCTGTTCCGGGACCTATAAGAATAATATCCTTATCAGGTTTAGGAAGTCTAAATAAATTATTTTTGTAAATAAAAAAATTTATTTTATCTCCTTTTTTTAATTTAGATAAAAAATTTGAACAATTACCATATTTAATTTTATTATGTAAATTATATTTTTTTAACAATACAGTTATATGTATTTTATTAAAATGTTTTTTTAAAGAAGAAGATATAGAATATAGTCTAGGTTTTATAGGATTCATAATCTTTATTAAATTTTTTATTATAAATTTTTTATTATTTAATAAAGAAAAATTTTCTATTATAGTAAAAATATCTAAACTTTGTAAGTTAGGAAAAAATTTTTCGTTATAATTTTGAAAATATTTTATAGGTATATTATATATATCTTTTTTCTTTTTTAACTTATAAAAGATATCATTATTTTTTATAATATCTAAATTAAATAATTTCATAATCTTATGGACTATTTCTGAATCATTTTCAGGATAAATTCCAATTGCATCTCCTGGAGAATATTTTATTTCATTTGAAACACAAAATTCTATATGATGTATACTTTTATTTTTATTACTATTAAGTAGTATATTTTTATGTACTAAACCAATATTATTTTTATTAAAATTTGATATTTTTTTTTTATACTTCTTTTCTTTAAAAAAATTTATAATTTTTTTAATCCATTTTTCTGACTCTTTTTCATAAAAAACATCACATTTTTTTAATTCTATAATTCTATTACCTCCTATCAATTTTAAACGTTTATCTATATCTTCTCCAGCTTTGCAAAAAGTATTATATGATTTATCTCCTAAAGCTAAAACACTATAATTAATATTTTTTATATAAATATTTTTATTATGAATAAAATTAAAAAATTCTTTTCCTGATTCAGGAGGTTCTCCACTACCATGAGTACTAATTACTATTAATAAATAAGTCTCTTTTTTTAACTCAAATAAACAATAATCTTTAAGATCAAATAATCTAATATTAAACTTTTCTTCATTAATTCTTTTATAAATATTTAATGCTAAATTTTTTGCATTACCAGTTTCACTAGAATAAACTAATGTAATAATATCATCATTACATTTTTTATTTTCTGAAAGTTTATATAGAATTCCAGATATATAACCATTTATCCAGATAAGTTCTTCTTTAGAAGAAGCTTTAATTAAATCATATAATATTTTAAAATCCATTAACATAATTTTTTAAAAAATTAAAATAAATCATCAACTGATATATATCTTTCTCCAGTATCATAATTAATTGTAAGTATTGTTGATTTTTTAGAAAAATTATTTATATTTTTATTTATAGCAGCTATAGATGCACCAGTGGATATCCCAACCAATAATCCTTCTTTTTTTGCTAATTTTCTAACAAAATTAAATGATTCATCTTTAGATACTAATAAAGTACCATTTAATAATTTTTTATTTAAAATAGTTGGAATAAATCCTGCTCCTATTCCTTGTATTTCATGACTATTAGGGATTCCACCAAATATAACTGGAGATTCAATAGGTTCTACAGAAAAAATTTTTATTTTTGGAAACGTTTTTTTTAATATATTTCCTATTCCAGTAATATGACCTCCAGTTCCAACTCCACTTATAAAATAATCTATTCCTTTAGGAAAAGATTTTACAATTTCTTTTGCAGTAGTCTCTTGGTGAATTATTGGATTTGATATATTTTCAAATTGACTAGGAATCCAAGAATTAGGTATAATTTTTACTAATTCATTTGCTTTTTCTATAGCACCTTTCATACCTTTTTCTCTAGGAGTAAGAACAAATTTTGATCCAAAAATAGAAAATAATTTTCTTCTTTCATGACTCATTGATTCTGGCATTACTAATATTAAACGATATCCTTTAACTGAAGAGACTATAGATAATCCTATCCCAGTATTACCAGACGTCGGTTCTATAATAATATCTCCTCTTTTAATAATTCCTTTTTTTTCTGCATCATTTATCATAGATAGTGCTATTCTATCTTTTATACTACCACCTGGATTATTTCGTTCTAATTTTATCCAAACATTATGTTCTGGATATAATTTATTAAGACGAAGGTGAGGAGTATTACCAATAGATTCTAAAATACTATTTATTTTCATTATGATTTATATTGTAAAATTGATAGGATCTGGAAAATAATTATTATTTCTCATTTTTACTTCACTTTTTTGATAAACTATAGAATATGGAGGAATACTTCTAGTAATCCAAACATTACCTCCTAATATACTATCATGACCTATAACTGTTTTTCCTCCAAGAATAGTTGCTCCAGAATAAATTGTTACTTTATCTTCTATTGTAGGATGACGTTTTATATTAGATAATTTTTTATCAACATAAATAGCTCCAAGTGTTACACCTTGATATATTTTAACTCTATTTCCTATTTTAGTACTTGATCCTATTACTATTCCAGTTCCATGATCTATTGAAAATGATTTTCCTATTTTTGCAGATGCATGAATGTCTACTCCAGTTTTACTATGAGCATATTCTGTTATTAATCTTGGAATAATTGGAATATTATGATTCCATAATTGATGGGCTATTCTATATAAGGCTATTGCAAAAAAACCTGGATAAGTTAAAAATATCTCCTCTATTGAGGTAGCTGCAGGATCTGATTCCAATATAGAATAAGCATCCAATAATAATAATTTATAAATATTTGGAAGTTCTTTGAAAAAAAGATCAGAAAATATTTTTGATTTTTTTTCTGAAATATCTAATTCTATAAGAATAGAATATAATATATCATGCAAATTATTATAGTTTTCCACAAATAAAAATTCATCGATCAATAATGATTGATCAGGAGTAAATAGTATATGAAATAATTTGTCTACAAATAATTTTGATTTGATTTTATCAGGAAAATTTTTTTTTCTTTTTTTATTTTTATTAAAAAGAATTCTAGGAAAATCTAAATTACTTATCATAAAAAAGATACTAAAAATTTAATTAATTAAAAATTAACTAAGATTTTATTAAATTTATGAAAATTATATCAATAATTATTTCAATTCTTTAAAAAAAATATAAAATAAAATGAAAATAAAAGTTGACAATCCTATTGTTGAGATGGATGGAGATGAAATGGCTAGAGTTATATGGGGATATATAAAAAAATATTTTATTTATCCATATTTAGATATTAAAATAATTTATTTTGATTTAGGATTAAAAAATAGAGATTATACTAATGATAAAATAACAATTGATGCAGCTAAAGCTATAATTAAATATAATGTAGGTGTAAAATGTGCAACAATAACTCCAGATAAGAAAAGAATGGAAGAATTCCATTTAAAAAAAATGTGGAAATCTCCAAACGGAACAATAAGAAATATAATAAATGGAACAATTTTTAGAGAACCTATAATTATAAACAAAATTCCTAAATTTGTTAAAAATTGGAAAAATCCTATATGTATAGCTAGACATGCTTATGCTGATCAATATGATTCTGTTGATTTTTCAATAGAAAATAAAGGAAAATTATATATTCATTTTATACCAGATGATTTAAGTAAATATAATGAAAAAAAATTTACAATTCATCATTTTAAATCTCCAGGAATTGGAATGGGAATGTATAATACAGAAAAATCTATATATAACTTTGCTCTTTCTTGTTTTAACTATTCAATATATAAAAAATATTCTCTTTTTCTATCTACTAAAAATACAATTCTTAAATATTACGATGGTAAATATGTTGATATATTTAAAGATCTATACAAATCTAAATTTGAATCAAAGTTTAAAAAATTAAATATAAAATATGAACATTATTTAATAGATGATATGGTATCTAAAGTCATTAAATCAAATGGAGGATTTATATGGGCATGTAAAAATTACGATGGTGATGTACAATCAGATTGTATTGCCCAAGGATTTGGTTCATTAGGAATGATGACTTCTATTTTATTAACTTCAGATGGAAAAACATTTAAATCTGAAGCAGCACATGGAACTATAACTAGACACTATAGAAAATATAAAAAAGGTATCATTACTTCAACAAATCCTATAGCATTATTATTTTCGTGGACACAGGCATTAAAACATAGAGCTTTTTTAGATAAAAATAAAAATTTAAAATTTTTTTCAGAAACAGTCGAAAAATCATGTAAAGAATTTGTAGAAAGAGGAAATATGACTAAAGATTTATTTTTTTTAACAGAAAAAAATAATGAATTAAAATATTTAGATACAAAATCTTTTATTAAAAAATTAAAAATTTTTTTACAAAAAAAATTAGGTTATTAAATTATTTACAATTTTAATTTTTTTTATTTTTCCTATAAAATTTTCTTCAAATTTTGATACAAAAAATATTTTTTTAGGAAAAAAATACTTTTTTTTAAAAATAAATTTTGGTATTTTAACTACAAAAAAATTACCTTCAATGACTAATATTATTTTTTCTCCAAAAATATCATCTTTAATAGATGATATAAAAAATCTTCTTTCATTCATAAATGGTTCTATTTTACTTTCTAATAATTCAGGTATAATCTTAATACCTCCAGTATTTATAATATTATCATATCTTCCGATCAAATTAAAAGTTTTACTAGATTTTAATTCTACAATATCATTTGTCTGAATACACATATTATTCATTTCTGGAAAATGAATTTTTAAACAATTTCTTTTATCTATACTAAGTGTAACATCATTTAAAGATTTATAATATTTGTCTTTATTTAATCCATTAATTAGTTTTAATGCTATATGTCCATAAGTCTCTGTTAATCCATATACACAATAACAATTTGTAGTAATATTTTGTAATTTTTTTTCAATAAAATTTGTTATATTAGATCCTCCAATAAGAATATTTTTTATATTGTTTAAATATTTTTTACTAAAAAATATTTGGATAGGAACCATAGACGCAATATCAAATCTATAATCTTTAATTTCTTCTAAGGGATTAGATGATGGATAAACACATAATATTTTCCAATTTAAAATCATTGCACGAACTAATAACATTTTAGATGCTATAAAATTTGGAGATAAACATAATAATCCTTTTATATTATTTTTTTTATCTAAATTTAGATATTTAATGCTTTTTATAGCCCTATGAACCATATATTTCTTTTTTAAAAAAATTTTCTTAGGGAATCCTGTACTACCAGATGTTGTTACTTCTATTAAAGAAGAATCATTTTTCCATTCTTTTAAAAAAAGAGTAATTGATTTAATCCAATTATAATTATATTTCTCAAAATATAAAAAATTTTTTTTTTCAGAAAAATCTATCCAAATTTTTTTCAATAGATTTTTTTTCATAAAAATTTATAATTTTATTATTATACCACATAAATCCATTTTTTCTAAAAAAAATAGGAAATAAATTGCTATTTTTATATACATCAAATGTATTTAGTCCATGATAATATAAATTATTTTTTTTATATTTATTAATCATTAAAAACGTCCATTGAGAGATAGCATTAATTCCTATATTACTTTCTAAAGATGAACTAATACACCATTTTATATTTCTTTTATCTGCTTCAATAATCCACTCTTCTGATTCTGAAAAACCACCATTAATACTAGGTTTTATTATTATATACTGAGGTTTTATAAAATCCAATATATTTCTTTTTTTTTCTAATTTTATTATTCCATTTAACTCTTCATCTAATGCTATTGGAATAATAGATTTTTTACATATTTTTTTCATTTCTTTAAAATTCCCTCTAGGAATTGGTTGTTCAATATAATATATAGATGTTATATTTTTTAATATTTTTGTAAAAAAAATTGTCTCATTTAAATCAGAAAAACATCCATTAGCATCTAACCTAATTTGTAAAAATGGATATTTTTTATGTATAAGAAGTAAAATATGATATTGGTAATCAAATGATTTTTTATCTATCTTAATTTTTAAAGATAAAAATCCATTAGATATATTATTTTCTATATAACTAAATATTTTTTTTTTATTAAAATTTTTATATATTTTTAACCATATTAAATTATTTACTGGTATACCAATTTTTCCTTTAGTAAAATTAGAATTGTATAAAATTGGGAATTTTTTTTTTTTAAAAAAAAGAAACATTTGTTCAAATGCAAATAAAATATATGGATTTAATATTTTTTTTCGATAAAAATTAAAATTTATATTATTATAATTAAATAAATTTATTATATTATTTTCTATATCATTTAATTTCTCATTATTATAATTTATTGTCAATAATGGATTACACTCTCCAATACCTATATTTTTATTATCCTTTTTTAAAACTAAAAAAAAAATTGTATTTACATTAAAATTAGTAATTGAATTACGTATTCCACTTTTAAAAAAAAATTTTTTTTTAATTAAATAAAATATCAAAATATTAATTTTTTATTAAATTATTATAGATTCTTCATAGTTTAACAAAATTAATTTTTTCCCCTTGTTATAAAATTTTTCAATTGATTTTTCTTTATTAATATTAATATTTTCGAAAGTATCATAATGTACACCTAAAATTCTATCACATTTTAATAAATCAGAAGCAATAATAGCATCATAAATATCCATTGTGTATACACCACCTATTGGTAATACTGATAAACTTAAATCTCCAAATTTTGGTATAAGTTTCATGTCATATGTTATAGATGTATCTCCAGATATATAAATATTTCCTTTGTTTGTATGTAATAAAAATCCACCAGGATTTCCACCATAACTTCCATCATTAAATGAACTAGAATGTAATGCTAATGTATATTTTATTTTTCCAAATGGAAATTTAACAAAAGAACCATAATTAATTCCATATGATTTAATATTCTTTTTGCTAAAAAAATTAGATATTTCATAATTAGATATAATCAATACATCTTTATTATTACTAGCAAATAATTCCACATCACATATATGATCATAATGAGCATGAGTTAATAATATATAATCAATTTTTATATTGAGATATTTATATAATAATTTCTTATCAAAAAAATTATTTTTAGATAAAAATGGATCTATTATAATTTTTATATTATTAATTTCCAATAAAATTGTACTGTGATATAAATAAGTTAATTTCATAAATTAGTAATTTTCTAATATCCAATATTTATAGAATGTATAAAAGTAATTATTACCATTATTTTTAATTCAAGTGATAATTTTTTTTTATTTGTATAATAAATTATATTATTAATATGTTTTAATAAGATAATTAATATTATAATAAATATAATCCATTGGTATATATTCTTATTATTTTTTACAAAAAAATAAAAGCTAATAAAAATATATGTTAATATAATTAATATGTGATATAATATAGAATATTTAGTGTTTAAATAATTGGCTATAGTTCTTTTTTTATTAAAAAGATCATTTTTTATATCTCTTATATTATTAATATTTAATACAGATATATTTAATAATCCTATAGATAAAGATATTAATATAATATTAATTGATGGAAATTTCTTAGTAAATAAAAAATAACTACTAGTTACAGAAATAATTCCAAAAAAAATAAAAACTAATAAATCTCCTAATCCAATAATACAACCATATGATATACCTATTGAGTAAGATATTGATGCATATATACAAATTATTAAACCAAATAAATAAAATATAAAATAAAATATATTTGATGATAATGTTTTATATATTAGTAGTAATCCAGATATAAATGATAGTAATGAAAATATGTATATAGATTTTTTTATTTCACTTTTAGTTAAAAATCCACATTTAATAATATTTTTTTTGAATAAAAAATTATCATATTCTTCTTCATAATCTACATAATTATTAGACAGATTTGACAAAATCTGTAAAAACATTGATGTAAATAAACATAATACATATGTATATATGTTATCATAATAATTTTTAACGTATAGATAAGTTGAAGTTATTCCTGATATAGATAATGGTAATGTATGGTATCTAAAAGCGTAAATCCAATATATTAATTTCATATAAATTTAGTAAACTTTTTGAAATTAGGATTTCTTTTTTCTAAAAAAGCATTTTTTCCTTCTTGAGATTCTTCCATTAAATAAAACATTAAAGTTGCATCTCCAGCTAATTGCATTAGACCATGTTGCCCATCTAATTCTGCATTTAAACATCTTTTAATCAATCTTATAGACATTTGACTTCTTTTTTGTATAGTTTTACACCATTTTATGGTAAATTTTTCTAATTCATTTATTTTTACTACTTTATTAATTAATCCCATATTTAAAGCTTCTTTTGCAGAATATTTTTTGCATAAAAACCACATTTCTCTTGTTTTCTTTTGTCCAATATGACGTGCTAAATAAGAACTACCAAATCCACCATCAAAAGAACCTACTTTTGGTCCTACTTGACTAAAAAATGAATTATCAGATGCAATAGTTAAATCACATACAACATGTAATACATGGCCACCTCCTACAGAGTATCCATTAACCATTGCTATAACAGGTTTTGGTAATTCTCTTATTTTTTTATAAAAATTTAAAATATTTAATCTTGGAATTCCGTCATCTCCAAGATATCCACCCATACCTCTAGTATTCTGATCACCACCTGAACAAAAATACTTTTTACCAACTCCTGTAATAATTAAAACATCAATATCTACATTATTTTCGCATATATTTATTGCACTTATCATTTCCTCAACTGTTTTTACACGAAATGCATTACAGAATTTAGGACGATTTATTTCTATTTTAGAAATTCCATTCCAAAATAAAAAATTTATATCTTCGTATTTTTTAATTGGTTTCCAATTTATTATATAATTCATAATTAATTTATTATTTTTATTAAAAAATAAATTATTTTAATATGTACAGAAATATATTTTCAATTATTATAGGACTATTAACTAGTATAGTTGAAATGATTTTTTTTATTATAAAAGTAAAAAATTTTTTTATAAGAAATGAATTTAAATCAACAAAAAATATTGAATTGATTTTTAATGAAAATCCCATTAAATTTTTATTTATAACAATTTTATTTTTTATAATCAGTATTTTTTCTGGATCAATGATAACTTATTTTCTTGTTAAAAAAGCAAAGAAAGCTTATGGAATTTTAACAAAAAATATATTAATTATAATTAGTATATTTTTTGTTATGTTATATCCATTTCCAATATGGTTTAAAATTATGTCATTACCAATATTTATAATATTAAATAGTATTATATTAGTTTAACTTAAGGTAGTTAAGTAGTAATTAATAAATAAGTATATCCAGAAATATATCCAATAAAAGCAATCCAACTAATTTTTTTAAAGTACCAAATAAAATCTATTTTTTCTATTCCCATAGCAGCTACACCAGATGCAGAACCAATCAAAAATAAACTACCCCCAGTTCCAGAAACATAAGCTATAAAATACCATAAATTATGATTTATTGGATAATATGAAAACATAGAAATTGATGCAGCCATCAATGGAACATTATCTATAATAGAAGATATTAAACCTAATATTAATGAAGTTATTTTCCATGAATGAAATGAATTATTTATCCATGTTGATAAATCAAATAATAATCCTAGTGATTCTAAAGATGAAACAGATAGTAATATTCCAAAAAAAAATAAAATACTAGATAAATCTAATCTTTTAAAAATTTTATCTATGCTTTTATTAAATTTATCCTTATAGTTAATTTTACAAATTATAAGTAAAATCATAAGAGAAAACATTATTCCCATATAAGGTGGAATTCCTATAAAATTTTTATAAATAGGAACAAGTAACATTAATAATAATCCTATTTTTAATATAAAAGATCCTTCTTTTATATCATTTTCTGATAATTTTTTTTTATCTAATTTAATAGGACCATTAAATACTGGCATATAAGATGCTATTAATGTAGAACTAATCATACATATTATAGACGGAATTAATATTTTTTTTATAAGAAAAATTGTAGTTACTTTCTTAGATATCCACAACATAGTTGTGGTTATATCTCCAATTGGAGACCAAACTCCTCCTGCATTTGCAGATATAATAACTAAACCAATATAATATAATCGATCTTTGTAATTATTAATAGTTTTTTTTAAAAGTGAAATTAATACTATAGTAGCTGTTAAATTATCTATTATAGCAGACAATAAAAAAGATACAATATTTAATTTCCATAAAAAATTACGTTTTGTAGTAGAAAAAAATAATTTTTTTAAAGATTCAAACCCAAAAAATTCATCTATTACAGAAATAATAGACATTGCTCCTATAATAAAAAATAAAATTTCAGAAGTTTTTCCTAAATGGAATAATAATAAATTATATTGATTTTTTTTTATTAAAAAATTATTGAATTCATAAACTGGTAGTTTAAAAAATATAATTATTGACCAACAAATAGTAGACATTAAAATTGATGGAATAATTTTATTTAAAGAAATAAAATTTCCAAATGCAATAAATAAATATCCAAAAATAAATACTAAAACTACCATTTATTTTTTTAATGGATTAATTAATATTTCCTTCCCATTTTGGATAGTGAGAATTTTTACCTAAATTTTCTTCAATTCTTAATAATTCATTATACTTTGATGTACGTTCAGAACGACATATAGATCCAGTTTTTATTTGTTCAATATTGAATGCAACACACAAATTTGATATAAAAGAATCTTCTGTATCACCAGAACGATGAGATATTATATTTTTATATTTATTCGATTTTGCAAAATTAATTGTATCAATTGTTTCTGTTAGTGTACCCACTTGATTTAATTTTATTAAAATAGAATTAGCTATTTTTTTATCAATTCCTATTTTTAATTTATTTATTTGAGTAACAAATAAATCATCACCTACTAATTGTATTTGATCTCCAATTTCATTGGTTAACATTTTCCAACCTTTCCAATCATTTTGATCCATACCATCTTCAATAGATATAATAGGATATTTATTAATTAAAAATGATAAATATTGTATATGTTCTTCCCTAGATTTTATAGAAGATGTTTCAGTATTTTTTTCAAATTTTGAATAGTTATATTTATTATTTTCATAAAATTCTGAAGCAGCACAATCAATTGCAATTCCAATTTCATCATATGGTTCATATCCGGAAAAATATATAGCATCTAATATGTAATTTAAAACATCTTCTGTTCCATTAAGATTTGGGGTAAATCCACCTTCATCTCCTAAACTAGTAGACAAACCTTTTTTATTTAAAATATATTTTAATTGATAAAAAATCTTGTGTATCATTTTTAATGATTCTAATAAATTTTTTGCTTTAGTAGGAACTATCATGAATTCTTGAAAAGCTATAGGTGCATTTGAATGTTTTCCCCCATTTATTATATTTACTAAAGGAATAGGTAACGAATGTGAATATAATCCACCTATATAATTATAAATTGGTATATTTAATTCAATAGATGCGGCTTTGGCAGCTGCTATTGATACTGCTAAAATAGAGTTTGCTCCTAACTTTTTTTTGTTATTAGTACCATCAAGGCTTAACATTAAATTATCAATATCTATTTGATTTAATACAGATTTTCCTATCAATTCTGGAGCAATAATATTTCTGATATTATAAACAGATTTTGATACACCTTTTCCTAAAAAAAAATTATTATCTTCATCACGTAATTCAATTGCTTCATTAATTCCTTTTGATGCTCCCGATGGAACTGAAGCTCTTCCTATTACATTATTTTTTGTTATTAAATCAACTTCTACTGTTGGGTTACCTCTAGAATCTAATATTTGTCTAGCCTTAATAGATTTTATATAACTCATTATTTTTATAATTTATCTATATTTTTTTTCTTTTTGCTTCTTCTTATATATTTCTTTTTTTTTGAAAAAAAAGAATTTTTATTAAAATCTACTAATTCAATAAATGATATAGAAGATTTATCACCATAACGATATCCTACTTTTAGTATTCTTGTATACCCTCCTTGTCGTTCTCTAACTTTTTTAAATGAATCTTTAAATAATTCAAAAACAGCCTTTTTATCTCTTAAATAAGACAATATAATTCTTCTAGAATGAATGGAATCAATTTTTGATTTAGTTATAATTGGCTCAATATATTTTCTTAATTCTTTTGCTTTTGATAAAGTTGTAAATATTCTTTTTTCTTTTATTAAAGATGATGCAATATTAGATAAAAAAGATTTTTTATGTCCATATTTTCTATTTAAAGGATTATTTTTTTTTCCGTGATTCATAAAATGATCATTTTATTTTTTTTACTTTCATTTATTTTATATTCAGATGTTTTCATTCCAAAATATAAACCTTTTTCTTTCATTTTTCTTTCTAATTCCTCTAAAGATTTTTTTCCAAAATTTCTCATTTTTAACATGGAATTTCTATTACAATTTACTAGTTCTTCTATTGTATTTATAGAAGCTAGTTTTAAACAATTTTTTGTACGAACAGAAAGATCCATTTCTACTAATTTAGATTTTAATAAAGCACGCATTTTTGAAAATTCTTCATTATATTTTCTTTTATTTTTACTTATTTTTTCCTTATATTTTTTGTCTATTTTTTCTTTAGAAAAAATAGATAAATATTGAATTAATATTTTAGATGCCTCCATTAATGCAGATTTTGGAGAAATTGATCCATCAGTTTTTATTTCTAATAATAAATTTTCAAAATCAGTTTTTTGTCCTACTCTACAATTTTCTATTGTATATTTTACATTTTTAATAGGAGTATAAATTGAATCAATTGGAATTGTTCCTATTAAAGAACAATAATCATTATTTTTTTTATTTTCTTCTGCTGAAACATATCCTCTACCTTCTTCAATTGTAAAACTCATGTCTAAAATAACAGATTCTTCTTTATTACAAATAACTAAATTATTATTAAGTATTTGAAATCCAGAAATAAATTTATTTAAAAGTTTTCCATTTATTGTTTTATATTTTTTTAATGAAACATTAACTATTTCTTTTTTAACATCTGGAATTATTCTTTTTAACCTAATTTTCTTAAAATTTAATATAATCTCAGTTACATCTTCAACAACCCCATTTATAGCAGAAAATTCATATTTTATTCCTTCTATTTTGATTGAAGTTACTGCAAATCCTTTTAATGATCCAAGTAAAACTCTTCTTAAAGAATTACCTAATGTAATTCCATAACCTGGTTCCAAAGGTTTTAAATGAAAAATTCCTTTATAATCGGAAAATTCTGTAACTAAAATTTTATCAGGTTTAATGAAATCTAAAATAGCCATAATTATATTATTTTGAATATAATTCAACAATTAATTGTTCTTTTATATTTTCAGGTATTTGATCCCTATTTGGTATTGATATGTACTCTCCAAACATATTTTTTTCATCTAGCATTAGCCAATCAACTAAATTTAGTTTTTTATTTTCTATTGATCCTATTATTACAGGATGTTTTTTATTTTTTACTATTATTTTATCTTTAGGTTTTAATCTAAATGAAGGAATATTTACAATACAATCATTTACAATAATATGTTTATGAGAAATTAATTGACGTGCAGATGATCTAGAAGGAGCTAAATTTAATCTAAAAACAATATTATCTAAACGACTTTCACAAAATTGTAATAATAATTCTCCTGTAATACCTCTTTTTCTTGAAGCCTCAAAAAATAGTTTCTCAAATTGACATTCTAATATACCATAAATATATTTTGTTTTTTGTTTTTCTAATAGTTGAAAAAAATATTCTGATTTTTTTCCTCTTCTTCTAGTACTAACATAATGTACTGGTAAATGTTTTCTTCTATTAAAATATTTATCTTCTCCAAAAAGACTTTCTCCAAATCTTCTAGAAATTTTTGTTTTTGGACCTATATATCTAGCCATTAAATTTAATTTTATCAAACCCTTCTCCTTTTTGGAGGACGACATCCGTTATGTGGTAATGGTGTAATATCTTTTATTACAGTTATTATTATTCCAGAATTACTTAATGCTCTTATGGCTGCATCTCTACCGGCTCCTGGACCTTTTACTTTTACTTCTACTTTTTTTAATCCAGCACTTAATCCTTTTTTTGCTACATTTTCTGCAGTAATTTGTGCTGCATATGGAGTATTTTTTTTAGATCCTTTAAAATTCATTTTTCCAGCAGAAGACCATGCAATAACTTCACCATTTTTATTTGTTAAAGATATTATAATATTATTAAAACTAGATTGTATATGTGCTATTCCAACAGGATCAGTTAATAATAATTTTTTTTTTTTAGAGGATTTGCTATTCATAATTCATAATATTTAATTATTTATTTTGTAATCTTCTTTCTATTTGCTACAGTCTTTTTCTTTCCTTTTCTAGTTCTACAATTATTTTTAGTTTTTTGTCCTCTTAATGGAAGACCTTTTCTATGTCTTATACCAAGATAACAACCAATATCTATTAAACGTTTAATATTAAACTGTATTTCTGATCTTAATTCACCTTCTACTTTTATAGTATCTGATATATATTTTTGTATTTTACTTATTTCTTCATCAGACCAATCTTTAACTTTCTTATTTTTATCTATACATAAAAATTTTAATATACTTTTTGAAATATTGTTACCAATACCATAAACATAGGTTAAACCTATAACTCCTCTTTTATAAAGAGGCAAATCTACTCCTGAAATTCTTACAGACATAAAATTATCCTTGTTTTTGTTTAAATCTAGGATTTTTTTTATTAATAATTCGTAATCTACCTTTTCTTATTACAATTATACAATTATTTGTTCTTTTTTTTAAAGAAGTTCTTACTTTCATAATGTATCAATATCTATAAGTTATTCTACCCCTTTCTAAATCATAAGAAGACATTTCTAATCTAACTTTGTCTCCTGGAAGAATTTTTATATAATGCATTCTCATTTTTCCAGATATATGTGCTTTTATAATACAACCGTTTTCCAATTTTACACGAAACATTGCGTTTGGAGAAGATTCTATTATTACACCATCTACCTCAATATGTTTTTGTTTAGTCATTAAAAAATATAAAATTTTGATAAAATATACATAAAAATTTTATAATTTATTGTATTTAATTCCATGATTTTTCATCATTAAATCATCATAATAATAATTTAACAAATGAATCTTAACTTGTTGATAAATATCCAATATAACTCCTACAACTATTAGTAAAGATGTACCACCATAAAATAAAGAAAAATTTTGATTTATTCCTAATCTAAAAACTAAAGATGGTAATACTGCTATAATAGAAAGTAGTATAGCTCCAGGTATTGTTATACACGATAAAATATGATCTATATATAATATAGTTTCTTTTCCTGGTTTTACTTTTGGTATATATCCACCATTTCTTTTTAAATCATCAGATATTTGGTTTACTGGAATAGTAATTGCTGTATAAAAAAAAGTAAAAATTATAACTAATAGAGCAATTATTAGATTATACCAAAATCCGTATACATCTTGTAAAATAAAAAAAAATTTTTTAAGTTTAGAATTTTCTATATAATTAGAAAAAGTAATAGGAAATAGTACTATAGCTTGAGAAAATATCAATGGCATTACTCCAACAGAAGTCATTTTTAATGGTATATATTGATGTTTTTTTCTAATTAATTTATCATTATAATTTTCTATGATAAATGATTTATAATGAGATACATATTGAACCGGAATTTTTCTTATTGCTTGAATTATTATTATAGAAAATAAAATAACTAATATCCACAATATAAATTCTAAAAATAATATAATTAATCCTTTAAATCCTAATTCTAATTTTGACGATATTTCTTTAGTTATTGCGATGGGAAATTTGGAAACTATTCCAGACATTATTATTATTGATATTCCATTTCCTATTCCTATATTAGTTATTTTATCTCCTAACCACATAGTAAAAAATGTACCAGCAGTTAATACTATAACTCCTATAATGAAAAACATAACTTTTCCATAAAAAGTATTTATATCAACTAAATAAACAGAATTATAAAATAAAGAAAATGGTATTAATTGTTTTGTTAGAGATATAAGATATAAAGGAGCTTGTATTAAACATATTCCTATAGTTAACCATCTTGTGATAAGACTTATATACATTCTTCCACTTTCACCTTCTTTTTGTAATCTATATAAACTAGGGATAATTATACACATTAATTGCATTATAATAGAAGATGATATATATGGCATAATTCCTAATGCTAAAATAGATGCTCTATTAAAAGCACCTCCAGTAAAAGAAGATAAAATTTGTATTAGTCCTTTAGATTTAGAACTAAATTTTTCCATAAAAAAATTAATTCCTAATGGATCAATACCAGGAATTGGAATATATGATCCAAAACGATATATTAATAATAAACTTAATGTTAATATAATTTTTTTACGTAATTCTTTTATTGTACATATTTTATATATTTTTTTTAGAAATATATTCATATAAAATTTTTTTATTTAATTTTCTAATAAAATTTCCCCACCATATTTTTCTATAGTATTTCTAGCTTTTTTACTAATTTTATTTACACGTATTTTTATTAAATCATTTATAGTTCCTCTTCCTATTATTTTTATTGGATAGTTTTTTTTAATTATATTTTTTTTTATTAACATTTCTTTACAAAATAAATCTTTTTTATCTATTTTTTTTTTATTTATATAATCTTGTATTGTATCCAAATTAATTTTAATAAATTTTTTTTTTGAATTATTTTTGAATCCAAATTTAGGAACTCTTCTTTGAAGAGGCATTTGTCCACCTTCAAAACCAATTTTTCTAGAAAATCCAGATCTAGATTTAGCACCTTTATGTCCTCTTCCACATGTTCCTCCTTTTCCGGATCCTTGACCTCTTCCTAAACGTATTTTTTTTTTTTTATTTTTTTTATTAAAAATTATCATAATATTATCCGTTTAATACTTTTTTTATTGATACTCCTCTTTGCTTAGATATAATGTTAACATCTCTAATCTTACTAAGAGCTTTAATAGCTGCTTTAATAATATTATGATGATTAGAAGATCCTCTTGATTTAGATAAAATATTCTTTAATCCAGTAATTTTTAGAACTGATCTTAAAGTACCACCTGCTATAATACCAGTACCATTTGTTGCTGGTATTAATAATATTCTTGCTCCACTATATTTAGCTTCTTGTTTATGAGGTATAGTACCATTTGATATACATATTTTACATAAATTTCTTCTAGCTTGTTCTCCAGCTTTTCTAATAGCATCTGGTGCTTCTTTAGATTTTCCAAATCCATATCCTATATACCCATTTTCATTACCTTTTATAACTATTGCACTGAAACTAAAATATCTTCTTCCTTTAGTTACTTTACATACTCTTGTAACTCCAATTAACTTTTCTTTTAAATCTAATCCAAAATATCTTGTTCTTTTATCTTTTTTTTCAGAAAAAATTTTTTTTATTGACATATTTTTTAAAATTCTAAACCAGCATTTCTTAATCCATCAGCTAATGCTTTTATTCTTCCATGATATAAATAATTTTTTTTATCAAAAAATAATTTTTTTATATTTAACTTTTTTGATTTTAATCCTAATAATTTTCCAACTTCATAAGACTGTTTAACTTTATTATCTTTTTTTGATATGATAGATGTTTTAGATAAACAAGATACTAATGTTTTCCCACATGAATCATCTATTATTTGGGCGTATATTTTTTTATTACTTCTAAATACTGATAGTCTAAATCTAGACGTATTATTTATAATACTATTTTTATATTTTTTTTTCAATTTTATAAATTTTATTAAGCAGATTTTCCAACTTTTTTTCTAATAATTTCATTTAAAAATCTAACTCCTTTTCCTTTATATGGTTCAGGAGGTCTTAATGACCTAATTTTATAAGAAAATATTCCTAATAATTGTTTATCATAAGATTTTAATGTAATTATGTAATTTTTGCTTTTTTCTAATCTTATTTCTATATTTATTTCATTAGGAATTTTAATCATAATATCATGAGAATACCCTAAATTTAAATTTAAAATTTTATTATTTATATCAAATACTGCTTTATATCCAATACCTATTAATTCCAATTCTTTTTTAAATCCCAATGAAACTCCAATAATCATATTATTTATTAATACACGATATAATCCTTGTAAAGATTTAGATTTTTTATCTTCATTATTTCTAATTACATATAATATATTTTTTGATATATTTATTTTTATTTTATCAGATATTTTTTGAGATAAAGTACCTAAATTTCCTTTTACTGTTAAAATATTTTTAAAAAATTTTAAATCAATATTATTAGGTATAAAAATGGGTTTATTCCCTATTCTTGACATATATTTTTAATTTCAATAAACATAACATAATATTTCACCCCCAATTCTATTTTTTTTAGCTTGTTTATTAGTTATTACTCCATATGATGTAGATATAATTGCAATTCCTAAACCATTTAAAACTCTAGGTAAATTTTTATATTTACAATATTTTCTTAATCCTGGCTTACTAATTCTAATTATTTTTTTAATAACAGACTCTTTTTTATAATATTTTAAAGCAATTTTAATTTTATTATTTTCTATTTTATAACTTAAAATATATCCATTTTCTAATAATACATTAGAAATATTTTTTTTTATATTAGAATATTTTACTATTAAAATTTTATGTTTTACAAAACATGCATTTCTAATTATAGTTAGGAAATCAGAAATTGAATCCATATTTAATATTATTTTTATTATTTACCAACTAGCTTTTTTTATACCAGGTATTAATCCTTGATAGACTAAATTTCTAAAAACTATTCTAGATACTCCAAATTTTCTCATATATCCTCTACATCTACCACTAATGGTACATCTATTTCTTAAACGAACAGGAGAAGAATCTCTAGGTAATCTTTGCAATAAATCATAATTTTTTGATTCTTTTAAAAATTTTCTTTTTTTTGAAAATTTTAATACCATTTTTTCTCTTTTTTTTTGTCTTGCTTTTACAGATTCTTTAGCCATATTTATTTATTTTTTAAAAGGCATTCCAAATAAAGATAAAAGATTTTTAGCTTCTAAATCTTTTTTTGTTGAAGTAACAAATGTTATATTCATGCCTAAATGTTTCTTAATTTTATCAATATTTATTTCTGGATAAATTATTTGTTCTTTTATTCCCATATTATAATTTCCAAATCCATCAAAACCATTATTACTTATTCCATTAAAGTCTCTAACTCTAGGTAATGTTACAACTATTAGTCTTTCTAAAAATTCATACATTATATTTCTTCTTAATGTAACTTTTACACCTATAGGCATTCCTTTTCTAAGTTTAAAACTAGATTCATCATGTTTAGAATAACAAGGTATTGCTTTTTGACCTGTTATACTAGTTATTTCATTTAAAGAATATTTTAATACATTCTTATCGTTTAATATTGAACTACCTATTCCTTGATGAATAACTATTTTCAATAATTTAGGAACTTCCATTATAGAAGTAAATTTAAATTTTTTTATTAAAGAATTAACTATACTATTTTTATATAATTCTTTTAACTTTGGTTTATAATATGAATTCAATTTTAAAGTTTTTTTAAATTAGATATATGTATAGGAGATTCTTTTTTCAATATTTTTCCTTTAGGATTTTTTAATTCTGGTTTTATATGTTTTTTTATCATATTCACACCATCTATAATAGCTTTATTGCTTTTAGTTAAAATTTTTTTTATAACTCCTTTTTTTCCTTTATGATTACCATATATTATAATAACATTATTTCCTTTTTTTAATTTTTTCATAAAACTTCCTGTGCTAATGATATAATCTTCATATATTTTTTTTCTCTTAATTCTCTAGCTACTGGACCAAAAACTCTACTTCCTATCATTTCTCCAGATGGATTAATTAATACACAAGCATTATCATCGAAACTTATGTATGATCCATCTTTTCTTCTAGTTCTATTTTTTATTCTTATGATAACTGCTTTAGAAATTTGTCCTTTTTTTATCGAATTATTTCCAGGAATAGCTGATTTTATAGTAACAATTATAGAATCTGCTAATAAAGCATATCTTTTTTTAGACCCTCCCAACACTCTAATAACTAGTGCTTCTTTAGCCCCAGTATTGTCAGAAACTTTACATATTGATTCTTGTTGTAACATAAATGTTATATTTTAGATAATGCTATCCAACATTTTTTTCTACTTATAGGACGTGTCTCCATAATTGATATTTTATCTCCATTTTTATATAAGTTTTTTTCATCATGAACTAAATATTTTTTCTTTTTTAGAATACTTTTTCCATAATATTTATGCTTAACTTTTCTTATTTCAGATACTACTATTGTTTTATCCATTTTATCACTTATGACTGTTACTTTTCTTTGTTTTCTATTATTTTTTCTTTTCATTATTTAACTTTTTTGTTAATTCTGTATTTAATTTAGCAATCAATTTTCTTAAAACTTTGATTCTTGAGTGATTTTTTATTCTGTTTATAGAATGGTTAAATTTTATATTTTTATAATTTTTTTTACTATTATTAATATGATTAATTAATTCATGATTTGAATAATTTTGTATTTTAAATTCTTTTTTTTCTAATTCACTCATAAATTAAGTTTTTTTATAAATAAATCTCATTTTTATTGGAAGTTTTTGTGAAGCAAGTCTTAATGCTTCTTTAGCAATATCAATATTTACACCATCAACTTCAAATATTATTCTTCCTGGCTTTACAACAGAGACCCAAAATTCAACTGGGCCTTTACCTTTTCCCATACGAACTTCTTGAGGTTTTTTTGTAGCTGGTTTATCTGGAAAAATATTAATCCATAATTTTCCTTCTCTTTTCATGTATCTTGTTGCTGCAACACGTGCAGATTCTAATTGTCTAGCAGAAATCCAAGAAGATTCCAATGATTTTATTCCATAAGATCCTCTTGATAAACAAAATCCTTTTTTTGAATTACCTTTAATACGTCCTTTTTGTTTTTTTTTATATTTAGTTTTTTTAGGTTGTAACATTATTTTTTATTTTTTTTTCTATGAAATCTATGAAAATTTTTTGACTTTTTTTTATTATAATGTGTCCCTAATAATGGATATAAATCTCTTTTTCCATAAACTTCTCCTTTCATTATCCATACTTTTACTCCTATACTACCATATATTGTATGAGCAACTTCCATATTATAGTCAACATCTGCACGAAAAGTACCTAAAGAAATTCTTCCTTCTTTATAAGTTTCACATCTAGCCATTTCTGATCCATTTAGTCTTCCAGATATTTGAATTTTTATTCCAAACGCATTCATTCTAATAGCAGACAAAATGAATAATTTAATCAATTTTTTATAAGAAATTCTATTTTCTAATTGTTTAACTACACTTTTAGAAACTAAGGAGGCATCTAATTCAGGTCTTTTGACTTCTGATATATTAATTTGTATTTCTTTTTTAGTTAATTTTTTTATTTCTTTTCTTACAGTATCAACTTCCTCACCTCTTTTTCCTATAATTAAAGCTGGTCTAGATGTTCTAATTGTAATTGTAATAAATTTTAAAGTTCTTTCTATAAATATTCTAGATATTATTCCTTTAGGAAATCTTGCTTCTATATATCTTCTAACTTTAAAATCTTCTTGTATTCTTTCTTTATAATTATTACACCAACTTGATTGCCATCCTGTTATAATTCCTAAACGATTAACTATAGGATTAGTTTTTTGTCCCATGATTATTTTTTTTTATCTACAAAAATTGTAATATTACTTAATTTTTTTTTTATTCTATGACTTTTTCCTTGTGGAACCGGGCGTATTCTTTTCATAATTTTACCTTGATCCACTATTATTTTTTTTATATAAAGATTTGATTTATCATCATTATACTTTTTCTCCCAATTAGATAATAAAGATAAAATTAGTTTTTTAATATTTAATGCACATCTTTTCTTATTACAGAATGATAATATTGTTAATGCAACATTTATTTCTTTATTTCTAATTAGGTTTACAACTAATCTAATTTTTCTAGGAGATATTCTAAATCCTTTTAAAGATGCTACTATCATGATTTATTTTATTACTTTTTTTTCATTAACATTTTTAATTTTTAATTTATTTTTTGATCCTGAATGTCCTCTAAAAATTCTTGTTGGAGCAAATTCTCCTAACTTATGCCCTATCATATTTTCTGTTATATATACATTAATAAAAATTTTTCCATTATGAACAGAAAAAGTCTGACCAACAAAGTCTGGTATTATAACAGATGTTCTAGACCATGTTTTAATAATCAATTTTTTATTAGACTTTATGTTTTTCATAACTTTTTTATATAATTTATAATGAACATAAGGTCCTTTCTTTATAGATCTTGGCATAAAATTTATTTTCTTCTTTGTATAATATATTTGTTAGAATATTTTTTTTTAGTTCTAGTTCTAAATCCTTTAGAAGGATACCCTTTTCTATTTCTAGGTATTCCTCCAGAAGCTTTACCTTCTCCACCACCCATAGGGTGGTCTATTGGATTCATTGCTACCCCTCTAGTTCTAGGTCTTCTTCCAAGTTGCCTAGATTTTCCTGCTTTTCCAAAAGTTTCTAATTGATGATCAGGATTTGAAACAGAACCTATAGTAGCCATACAAGTAGATAAAATCATTCTAATCTCTCCAGAAGGAAGTTTTACTGTTACATATTTTTTTTCTTTTGCAGATATTTGTGCAAAAGATCCTGCACTTCTAGCAAGCTTTGCGCCTTGACCAGGTTTTATTTCTATACAAGAAATAATTGTTCCTAAAGGGATTTCACTTAAAATTGTAGAATTTCCAATTTTCATTGGTATATTTTTTTTTCCTGAAATAATTTTATATCCAACTTTAAATCCATCTAAAGCAATAATATATCTTTTTTCTCCATCTGAATAAGATAGTAAAGCAATAAAAGATGATCTGTTTGGATCATATTCTATTGTTTTAATAATTGCATAAATTCCAAATTTTTTTCTTTTAAAATCAATAATTCTATATTTTTTTTTATGACCACCACCAATGTAACGCATAGTTCTACGTCCATAATTATTTCTTCCTCCTGTTCTTAATTTTCCTATTGTTAATTTTTTTTCGGGATTTGAATTAGTAATTTGATCAAATTTATTTACAACTCTGAATCTCTGACTTGGTGTTATCGGTTTCAATTTTTTTATCGCCATTGTAGTTTTTATTATCAAATAGTTTATTAAAATTAATTTTTTTATTAAATTTTACAATAATTTTTTTAAAACGGCTCATTTTTCCTTTTAAAAATCCTTTTTTAGTGAATTTTGATTTATCTTTCTTGGGATAAAGAATTGTTTTAACCTTTATAACTTTGTGTCCAAACAAATTAAAAATTTCTTTTTTAATTTGTTTTTTATTACAATTTACTTTCGTAATAAATGTATAAAAATTATTTTTTTCATTTATTAATGATTTTTTAGTTATAAAAATCTTTATCAAAATCATAATTTATATTTTATATAAACAATTTTTTAAATTTATGTACGGTATTTTCAAATAGTACAATATATGAACAATTCAGTAAATAAAAACAAGTAACATTATTTATGTTAATTATTTTATAATATTTTATATTTCTAAATGATAAATATAAATTATTATCTAACTTTTCATTTCCAATTATTATTAAAGATTTTTTATCAAAAATATCTAATGATTTTAATAGTTTTAATGCAATTTTAGTTTTAGGTTTTTTTAAATTAAGATTTTCTACAATTTTAATCTTATTTTTTAATAATTTATGTTCTATAACATATTTTTTTGCTATATTTTTAACTTTTTTATTTATTTTTATTGAATATTTTCTTGGTTTAGGACCAAAAATTCTACCTCCCCCTCTAAAAATAGGATTTTTTATGTCTCCTTTTCTTGATCCTCCAGTTCCCTTTTGTCTATGTAATTTTCTATTGCTACCAGATACATCACTTTTTTCTTTTGATTTATGTGTTCCCTGGCGTTGAGAAAATAAATATCTTTTTATTTCTAAATAAACAGAATAATCATAATTTTTTTTAAAAAAATTTTTACTATTAAATATTATTTTATTATTTGTATAATTTCCTTTAGAATCTAATATTTTTAATTCCATATTTTCTTTTTAATCATTAAAAATGAATTTTTATTTCCAGGAACTGATCCTTTTATAATTAATAAATTACGATCAATATCTATTTTTAATATTTTCAAATTTTTAATAGTAACTTTATTGTTACCCATTCTCCCAGCCATTTTTTTTCCTTTAAATACTTTAGATGGTGTAGATCCTGCACCTATTGATCCAGCAGATCTTAAGCGATTATGTTGTCCATGACTTCTTTCTCCTACACCAGAAAATTTATGTCTTTTTACTACACCTTGAAATCCCTTTCCTTTAGAAATTCCTGTTACATTAACAGTATCTCCTACATTAAATATACTAACATTAATTAATTGACCTATTTTATATGAATTTTCATCGAAATCTCCTTTAATTTCTAAAAGTTTTTTTTTAGGAGATACTCCAGATTTTTTAAAATGTCCTAACAAAGATTTATTAAAATTTTTTATATTTTTTTCACCACTTCCTATTTGAATTGATGAATAACCATCATTTTTTATTGTTTTAATTTGTATTATATAACAAGTATTAACATTTATTATGGTACAAGAAACATTCATTCCATTATCTAAACTAATATTAGTCATACCAACATTTTTTCCTATTAAACCTATTGTTTTCATCATACTTTTATTTCAGCTTCTACTCCACTAGGTAATTCTAATTTCATTAATGCATCTACTGTTTTTGATGATGCATTATGTATTTGCAATAGTCTTTTATGTGTTGGTAAAAAAAATTGTTCTCTAGATTTTTTATTTGCATGTGGAGATCTTAATATAGTAAAAACATTTTTTTCAGTAGGTAATGGAATCGGTCCATTTAATACTACTCCTGTTGGAATTACTGAATTAACAATTTTTTCTGCAGATTTGTCTAATAAATTATAATCATAAGATTTTAATTTTATTTTAATATTATATCCCATATTTTATTTATTTTCATTTTTATTTTTTTTAATTAAAATGTTATTCATCACTGAATTTGAAACAACATCATAATGAGAAAATTCCATAGTAGAGGTTCCTCTTCCAGATGAAAGAGTTCTTAATGATGTAACATAACCAAACATTTCAGATAATGGAACCATTACATTAATTATTTTAATATTATTTTTATTACCCATATTTTGTATAATACCTCTTCTTCTATTTAAATCTCCTATAACATCCCCCATGTTTTCTTCAGGAATAATTACTTCTAACTTCATTATAGGTTCTAGTAAAACAGGATTAGCTTTTTTTGATGCAGATCTAAAAGCAAATTTTCCAGCTAATTCAAAAGATAATTGATCAGAATCAACAGAATGATAAGATCCGTCTAATATAGTAACTTTTGCATTATCAATTTCATAGCCAAATAAAGGTCCATTTTTCATCATCTCTTTACATCCTTTTTCTATAGAAGGAATATATTCTTTTGGAATATTTCCACCTTTTATTTTACTAATAAAAATTAATCCAGGTTTTTCCTTTTCACCTGGTTCTAATTTAAGTAAAATATCAGCAAATTTTCCTCTTCCACCTGTTTGTTTTTTATAAATTTCTCTATGTTCTATAGATTTCGTTATAGCTTCTTTATATTCTACTTGTGGTTCCCCTTGATTAACTTCTACATTAAATTCTCTTTTCATTCTATCTATAATTATTTCTAAATGTAATTCTCCCATTCCAGATATAATAGTTTGACTAGTATATTCATCAGTTCTAACTTGAAAAGTAGGATCTTCTTCCATTAATTTAGATAATGCTATACTCATTTTATCTATATCAGATTTATATTTAGGTTCTACAGCTAGACCTATTACAGGATCAGGAAAAAATATTTTCTCTAATAAAATAGGATTTTTTTCATCACATAGAGTATCTCCGGTCTTAATATCTTTAAATCCAACTATTGCAGCTATATCTCCAGCTTTTATTTCTTTAATTGGATTTTGTTTATTAGCATGCATTTGATATATTCTAGATATTCTTTCCTTATTTCCAGATCTAGAATTAAAACTATAAGATCCAGGAAAAATTTTTCCAGAATATACTCTAAAAAATGCTAGACGACCAACAAATGGATCTGTAGATATTTTAAAAGCTAATGCAGAAAATGGATCATTTTCATCTGGTTTTCTACATATTTTTTTTTTGTTAATTGGATTAATTCCCACAACATTTTTCATATCAACTGGAGAAGGTAGATAATTACAAATTGCGTCCAATATAGATTGAACACCTTTATTTTTAAAAGAAGAACCACATAAAATAGGAATTATTTTCATTTCAATTGTATTCTTACGTAAAGATTTAATAATATCATTTTTTGATATAGAAGAATTATCATATAAAAATTTTTCCATTATTTCATCATCAAATTCAGATAAAATTTCAATAATATTATTTTTATATTTTTCAGTTGTTCTTTTCATATCATCAGGAACAGAAATTACTTTATATGTCATTCCGTAATTCTTTTCTTCCCATATTATTGCTTTATCACGAATTAAATCAACTACTCCTATAAAATTTTCCCCATAACCAATAGGTATTTGTATAGGTACTGAATTAGCTCCTAAAATTTTTTTTATTTGAAGACAAACATCTAAAAAATTAGCGCCTTGTCTATCCATTTTGTTTACAAAAGCTATTCTAGGTATTTCATATTTATCAGCTTGTCTCCAAACTGTTTCTGATTGAGGCTCTACTCCATCTACTGCACTAAATAATACAACCATTCCGTCTAAAACCCTCATAGATCTTTCTACTTCAACTGTAAAATCTACATGTCCAGGAGTATCTATTATATTAATATAATATTTATTGTTATTATAAATCCATTCACAACGTGTTGCAGCTGAAGTTATTGTTATACCTCGTTCTTGCTCTTGTAACATCCAGTCCATTGTTGCCGTTCCATCATGGACTTCTCCTATTTTGTGATTAATTCCTGTATAAAATAATATTCTTTCAGTTGTGGTAGTTTTTCCAGCATCAATATGTGCAACAATTCCTATATTTCTGTTATATTTTATGTTTTTTTTCATAAAATCAGAATCTGAAATGTGAAAATGCTTTATTGGCTTCAGCCATTTTATGTATATTTTCTTTTCTTTTTATAGATTCTCCTTGTTCATTAAAAGCATCCCATATTTCAAATGCTAATTTATTTGCCATTGTTTTTTCATTTCTTATTGAAGCGCAAGTTACTAATATCTTCATAGCTTTAGTTATTCTAATAGTAGAAGGAATAGATACTGGTATTTTAATGTTAGATCCACCCATTCTACGACTTTTTACTTCTACATATGGAGTGACATTTTTTAATCCAGATTTCCATATTTCTATTGAAGATTTTTCTTCATTTTTTTTAATTAAATCAATTTTATTCATTGCACTATAAAATATTTTATATGCTAAACTTTTTTTTCCATTTTTCATTAAATGATTTACAAAACGAGTAACAAGAACATCATTAAATTTTGGATCTGGTATATAAATTTTAGCTTTTCTTTTAATTTTTCTCATAATTTATTTTTTTTTCATTTTTGCTCCATATTTACTTCTACTATTTTTTCTTCCATTTACTCCAGCTGTATCTCGCGCTCCTCTTATAATTTTATATTTTACACCTGGTAAATCTTTTACACGTCCACCTTTAACTAATACAATAGAATGTTCTTGAAGATTATGACCTTCTCCTGTTATATAACTAATAACTTCTTTACCATTGGTGAATCTTACACGAGCAACCTTTCTCATTGCAGAATTTGGTTTTTTAGGTGTTGTAGTGTATACTCTTGTACAAACACCTTTTTTTTGTGGACAAAATTCTAAAGCAATAGACTTTCTTTTTTTTAAATTAGAATTTCTACCTTTTCTAATTAATTGTTGTATAGTAGGCATAATTATTAAAATTTAATTTTTTTATTTTGAAATTTATTTTCTTCATCAGAGCAAATATCTAGTTTATCATAAATATAACTAAAAGTAGATAGAAGACAAGGTTTATCGTCTACAATTGCTATATTATGTTCATAATGAGATGAATTCTTTTTATCTAAAGTAGTTATAGTCCATCCATCATTATGAAATATTATATCTGATTTTCCTATATTTATCATAGGTTCAATTGATAATACAAATCCATTTTTTAATTCCAACCCTTTTCCTTTTTTACCAAAATTTGGAACTTGAGGATCTTCATGCATTTTTTTTCCTATTCCATGTCCAACTAAATCTTTTACTACAGAAAATCCATTTTTTTCTATAAATGACTGTATAGAATATCCTATATCACCTATTTTATTACCGGAAATACATTTGGAAATTCCGATATAAAGAGATTTCTTAGAACAAGATAAAAAGTTTTTATTTTGTTTTGAAATTTCTCCAACTTCAAAAGTATATGCATGTTCTCCATAAAAACCATTCATATATACACCACAATCTACAGATAAAATATCTCCATCATGCAATAAATTTTTATTTGGAATACCATGAACTACTTGATTATTTGGAGATACACATAATGTATTTTTATAATTATATAAACCTAAAAATGCAGGTATTCCTCCATTATCTATAATGAAATTTTTTGCTAAATTATCTAAATAAATAGTATTTATTCCTGGTTTTATTTTTCCAGCTAACATACCTAATGTTTTAGATGCTAGAAAAGCACTTTTTTTTATTAATATTATTTCTTCAATAGTTTTTATCAAAATATTTATAAAATTAATTATTATTTAATAATTGAAAATCCATTCATATCGTTAGGAATAGGTAATTTCATTAAAGTTAAAATCGTAGGAGCAACATCACATAATGAACAGTTTTCATTTAAAAGAATATTTTTTTTTATATTATTATCTAATAAAATAAATGGTACTAGAGACTTACTATGTGATGTATTTGGGGTACCATCTTTATTTATCATATAATCTGCGTTTCCATGATCTCCTACAATAATAATTGTGTACATATTATTTAATGCATAATTAGAACATATTTTTACACATATATCAACAACTTCACATGCTTTTATAGTTTTAATCATATTTCCTGTATGCCCAACCATATCAGGATTTGCAAAATTTAGACAAATAAAATCGAATTCCTTTTTTTTAATTTTTGGAATAATTTTTTTTACAATTTTTATAGCACTCATTTCAGGTTTTATATCGTAAGTTTCTACTTTTGGTGATGGACATAAAATTCTTAATTCTTTATCAAATGGTTTTTCTCTTCCTCCAGAAAAAAAGAAGGTAACGTGTGGATATTTTTCTGTTTCTGCTATACGAATTTGTGTCTTTCCTTCTTTTGATAAAATTTCTCCTAATGTATTAGGTAAATTTTTATGTTTAATAATTGTTAAAATATTTTTATATTTTTCATTAAAAGAGGTCATAGTTATATAACTATAAAGACTAATTTTAGTATAATTTATTTTATGAAAATTGTTATTTGTTAATAATTCTGTTATCTGTCTTGATCTATCTGGACGAAAATTAAAACAGAAAACAATATCTCCATTTTTTATTTTCGATATTGGTTTACTATTTTTGTCTGTAATTATTAATGGAGGTAGAAATTCATCTGTTTTTTTTTTTTCATAAAAATTTTTTATAGAATATAAAATATTATTAGTATGAATACCCTTATAATTTGTCATAGCTTCATATGCTATTTTTGTTCTATTCCATTTTAAATTCCTATCCATTGCATAAAATCTACCAATTACAGATGATAATTTACCAACATATTTTTTTGTTATAATTAGTAATTTTTTTATATGAGAAATACCACTATATGGAGACGTATCTCTTCCATCCATAAATGCATGAATAAAAATATTTTTTAAATTATTTTCATAAGATATTTTTAATAAATATAGTAAATGATTTATATGAGAATGAACTCCACCATCCGAAAGAAGTCCAATAAAATGAATTCTTTTTTCGCTAGAAAAATTTTTAAAAATATTATTTATCTTTTTTTTTAAAAATCCATTTTTTATATATATGTTAATTTTTTCTAAATTTTGAATTATTTTTCTTCCAGAACCTAAACTCATATGTCCAACCTCAGAATTTCCCATTTGCCCACTAGGTAATCCTACATGTATTCCTGATGCATTTAATTTACTAAATGGATAGTTTTTAATACAAAAATCTATAAATGGAGTATTTGCTTTAGTTATAGCAGAAATATACTTATTATTAGTTGGAGTTATTCCCCATCCATCTACAATTATCAACATTATTTTTTTCATAAAAAAATGAAATAAAATTATTATATATTAATTCTCTTAAAAGATAAAATATTAAAATCTTTTTCAAATTTATTTATATATTCATTTACAGTTAAACTGTTATCTTTTATAAATTTTTGATTAATAAGTGTATTATCTAATATTAATTTTTTAATTTTTCCAATAATTATTTTTTCAATAATTTTAGTTTGTTTTTCTTTATTTTCATTTTCTACTTGTTGTCTAATTATATTTTTTTCTTCTTTTAAAATATTTTTTGGAAAATCATTTTCTGATATAGATAATGGATTCATTGCTACAATATGCATTGCTATATTTTTTGCTATATATTTTTCTATTTTTTTGGAAAACCCAACTAACGCAGCAATCTTATTATTATGAGTATAATTTATAACGTATGGAGCTTTTATTGTTTCAAATACACTTATTTTTATTTTTTCTTTAAAAATTACTATTTTATTTTTAATAAAATCATTTACAGTTTCTTCATTATTATATGAACTATTAAGAAAATCAATTTTATAATTATATGATACAGATTTTTTGGATAAATCATAAAGTAAATTTAAAAAATCTTTACTCTTAGAAAGAAAATCAGTTTCACAACTAATACCTAAAATAGTACCAAAAGTATCATCATTTTTTATATAAGATATTAATGCACCTTCATCTGTTTTGTTTTTACTAAAATTAATAGATATTTTTTTACCTTCTTTTTTTAAAAAAAAAATTGCTTTTTTTATATCTCCATTAGAATTTATTAATGCTTTTTTACATTCCATTATTCCTATTCCAGTAAATTTTCTTAATTCTTTAATTTTAGAAATTGATATTTTCATTTTTTATTATTTTTTTTTATCAGTACTTTTTTTTATATATTCTGTTATAAATTTTAATATTATATCTATAGATTTAGAAGAATCATCATTTGATGGTATAGGATAATTAATATCATTAGGATTAGTGTTTGTATCTACCATAGCAAATATTGGTATTCTTAATTTTTTTGCTTCTGTTAATGCTATTTTTTCTTCATTTGGATCAACAATAAATATTCCACTTGGAATATTATTCATATCAGAGATGGTACCTAAGTTTTTATATAATTTATTATATAATCTATCAATTAATAACCTTTCTTTTTTAGATAACGTATTAAAAGTTCCATTTTTTTTCATCCTTTCAATACTATTCATTTTTTTTATTGATTTACGAATAGTACTGAAATTTGTTAGTAATCCTCCTAGCCATCTTTCTGTAACACATGGCATTTTTATTTTTTTTGCATAAAAAAATATTTTTTCTTTAGCTTGAGGTTTAGTTCCAACAAATAATACTTTCTTTCCTAAACTTATTATTTTGTTTATTCCATTACATGCTTCTTTTAATTTTAATATTGTCTTTGATAAATCTATTATATGTATTCCTCCTCTTTTCATAAAAATAAAAGAACGCATATTAGGATTCCATTTTCTAGTAATATGACCAAAATGAACCCCTGATTTTAATAAATCTTGAGTATTTATTTCCATAATTATTAACGTTTTGAAAATTGATATTTTTTTCTTGCTTTTTTTTGTCCAAATTTTTTTCTTTCTACTTCTCTAGAATCACGTGTAAGTAATCCTTCATTTTTTAATATGCTTCTATTTTTTGAATTTATATTGCACATTGCACGAGAAATAGCTAATCTTATAGCCTCTATTTGCCCATTCACTCCTCCTCCTGATACTCTTATTAGTATATTAAATTTATTATCTATATTTAATAATTTTATAGGATAAAATATTTTATATATTATATATTTTGGAAAATAACATTCCAATTTTTTAGAATTAACAGTAATTAATCCATTTCCATCTGTATTAAGATAAATTCTTGCAGTAGATCTTTTTCTTCTTCCTATTGTATGATATACCATTTTAAGTTTTATTTAATAATCTAACAAATTTATTTTAGTAGGATTTTGAGCATTATGATTATGTTTTTCATTATGATATACATAAAGATTTTTTTTAAATATTTTTCTTGATAAACGGTTTTTTGGTAACATTCTTTTTACTGATTTATATATTAAAATTCTTGAATCTTTATTAAATAAATCTTTAGCAAAAATTATTTTTTTTCCTCCTGGATAACCAGTGTAACTAACATATTCTTTATTATTCCATTTATTTCCACTAAACTTTATTTTATTGGAATTAATAACTATTACATAATCACCGCAATCTATGTGTGGAGAAAAATAAGACTTATGTTTTCCCATAATAATACAAGCTATTTTTGATGATAATCTACCTAAAATTTGATCAGATGCATCTATAAGTACCCATGATTTTTTTATAAATTTTTTTTTTACTGAAATTGTTTTAAAACTTAATGAATCCATAAAATTTTTGTGTATAATATAACAATCTTTTTAAATATAATTTTTTTTTATGACAAAAAGTCATTTTTTTAATTGATTTTTATTGTCATATATTTTAATTTATTTATATATATACGGTTTTATTTTCATTATGGCATAATGATTGATGAAATCATAATAATATGAAAAAATATAAAAATGAGTAAAATTATAGGTATAGATTTAGGAACTACTAACTCTTGTGTAGCTGTAATGGAAGTTAATGATCCTAATGTTATTCAAAATTCTGAAGGAAAAAGGACTACCCCATCTGTTGTAGCCTTTGTAAAAGGAGGTGAAAGAAAAATAGGAGATCCAGCAAAAAGACAAGCTGTAACTAATCCTAAAAAAACTATTTTTTCTATCAAAAGATTTATGGGGAGAACATATTCAGAGATATCAGAAGAATTAAAACATATTCCTTATAAAGTAATAAAAGGTGGAAATAATACACCTCGTGTTAGCATAGATAATAGATTATATGCTCCACAAGAAATTTCTGCAATGATTTTACAAAAAATGAAAAAAACTGCAGAAGATTATTTAGGACATGAAATAAAAAAAGCAGTAATAACTGTACCAGCTTATTTTAATGATGCACAAAGACAAGCGACAAAAGAGTCTGGAGAAATAGCTGGACTTCAAGTAGAAAGAATAATAAATGAACCTACTGCAGCAGCCCTAGCTTATGGATTAGATAAAAATAATCAAAATAAAAAAATTGTAGTATACGATTTAGGAGGTGGAACATTTGATGTTTCTATTTTAGAATTAGGAGATGGTGTGTTTGAAGTACTTTCTACTAATGGTGATACTCATTTAGGTGGAGATAATTTTGATCAAGTAATCATAGATTATTTTGCAGATACTTTTAAATCTAAAGAAGGATTGGATTTAAGAAAAGATCCAATGGCATTACAACGTTTAAAAGAAGCGTCTGAAAAAGCAAAAATAGAATTATCTTCATCTAATCATACAGAAATTAATTTACCTTATATAACTGCAACTGAATCTGGTCCAAAACATTTGGTTATAACTTTAACAAGATCCAAATTTGAACAACTTTCTGACTCTTTAATTAAAAGATCAATAAATCCATGTTCTAAAGCCTTAAAAGATGCTAATTTAACTACTAAAGACATTAATGAAGTTATTTTAGTAGGAGGATCAACTCGTATACCAAAAGTTCAAAAAGAAGTAGAAAAATTTTTTAATATCAAACCATCAAAAGGTGTTAATCCAGATGAAGTAGTTGCTATAGGAGCTGCTATACAAGGTGGAGTATTAACAGGAGATGTACAGGATGTATTACTATTAGATGTAACACCATTATCCTTAGGAATAGAAACTTTAGGTGGAGTGTTTACTAAATTGATTGATTCTAATACTACTATACCAACTAAAAAATCAGAGGTATTTTCAACAGCATCAGATAATCAACCAGCAGTAACTATACGAGTTGGACAAGGAGAAAGATCAATGTTTAAAGATAATAAAGAAATAGGAAGATTTGATCTAGTAGATATACCTCCATCACCTAGAGGTGTTCCCCAAATAGAAGTAACATTTGATATAGATGCGAATGGAATATTAAATGTTTCAGCTAAAAATAAAGGAACTGGAAAAGAACAATCTATAAGAATAGAAACATCTTCAGGATTGAATCAAGATGAAATTAAAAGAATGAAAAAAGAAGCTAAAGAAAACGCTAAAAGCGATGAAACTATTAAGAAAAAAATAGAAAAATTAAATTTAATAGATAATCAAATTTTTCAATTTGAAAAACAATTAAAAGATAATGGTGAAAAATTATCAGAAAATAGTAGAAAAAATATAGAAAATACTTTAAAAGAATTAAAAGAATTTTATCAAAAAAAAGATTTAGATTCTGTTGATAATTGTATAAAAAAACTTAATGAACTATGGAGTAAATCGTTACAAAATATTCATAGTAATAGTAATAACAATAAAGAAAAAAATAATAAATCTTCTAATAAAAAAAATAATAAAAAAAACGGAAATAACGTACAAGATGTTGATTACGAAGAAGTAAAATAAAAAATAATTAGGGAGTTTTTATTTTGGAAGGATAGATATATCAGTAATTCCTCCTATAACTTTTTCTCCCTTTTTTATTAATATTTTAGAATTTATAGGAATAAAAATATCAACTCTGGATCCAAACTTAATAAATCCAAGATCATCTCTTTTTTTTACTATAAATTTTTCTTTTGCATAACAAACAATACGACGTGCAATAAATCCAGCTATTTGACGTAATAATATTTTATTTTTATTTTCTGTTTTTATTACTACAGTAGTATGTTCATTTTTAAATGAAGATTTTTTTAACCAAGCAATTAAATGTTTTCCAGGATAATATTTTGAATATATAATTTGTCCTGAAACTGGGTATCTATTAACATGAACATTAAATGGAGATATAAAAATAGATATTTTTATACATTTTTTTTTTAAATATTCATTTTCAAAAACTTTTTCTATCATTAATATTTTTCCGTCAGCAGGAGAAACTACAAAATTCCTTTTTTTAATTTCGTTAGAAAAATTTGTTTTGATTTTTGGATTCCTAAAAAAGAATATTAAAAATGAATAAATAATAAGTGATAAAAATGAAATTGCAATACAAATTTTTTTTGGTAAAAAAATAAAAATTAATATTATAATTAATAACAATAAAATTATTGTATATATTAAAAATAATTTCCCTTCTTTATGTATCATATTTTTAAAATATATAAAAAATAAATAATATCATAAATATTATTGGGATAACAAAAATAAAACTATCTAATCTATCTAAAAACCCCCCATGTCCTGGAAACCAAATACTAGAATTCTTTACACCATAAGATCTTTTAATAGTTGATTCAATAAGATCTCCTATAGATCCAAATATTGATACTATTAATGAAAAAAATAACCAATATTTATCTTTCCATATTTTATATAGAAAAATACCTATTAATATGCAAAACAATAATCCACCAATATATCCTTCTATAGATTTTTTAGGAGATATAGATATGGCTATTTTATTTTTTCCCCATTTTCTTCCTATTAAATAGGATAATGAATCATTTACCCATATTAAAATAAATATTCCCAACATTATTCTTTTACCATATAATGAATATATATAATATGATATAAAAAAAGGAACTACAATATAAGTTAAGCCAAATAAAATATTACTAATTTTAGTAAATTTTTTTTTATGATTATATTTATTAAATAATTGAATAATGGAAAAAAATAAAAAATATGAAAAAAAAATTATCATATATAGAATTAATCCGTTTTTAAAAAAAAAAATATCTAATAAAATAGATATAAAAAATAACAAAAATATTAGTTTATTTAAAAAAATATCAGTTTCCGATATAATTAAAAATTCAAGAAAACAAATAAAAGAAAATAACATCATGACAATTCTAAATAATTTTTCTCCTTTTTCAATAGAAAAAATAATTATTATAACATGAATTAAACCAGAAAAAATTCTTATTAAAAAATCTATATATTTTTTTTTTATCATAAAAAAAATTTTTGTTAGGAAACAGAAACATTTTTTTCTTTTAATAATTCTTCTATTTCATCAGGAAATGGTCTATTTCCAAATATTTTTTTTAAATCTTCTCTAAATAGAACTTCTTTTTTCAAAAGTTCATTTGCTAACATATCTAATTTTTTTTCATTATTTTTCAATATTTTTTTTGCTCTTTTATATTGTTCTGTAATAATTTTAGATATTTCTTCATCTATAATTTGGGCTGTTTTTTCACTATAAGGTTTTGAAAAATTAAATTCATTTTGTCCTGTAGAATCATAATAAGAAATATTTCCAATTTTTTCATTTAATCCAAAAATAGCAACCATAGATTGCGCTTGTTTTGTTACTCTTTCTAAATCATTCAAGGCTCCAGTTGAAATAGAATTAAAAGCAATTTCTTCTGCTGATCTTCCAGCCAATAAAGAACATATTTCATCTTTCATTTGTTCAGGAGTAGTTAATTGACGTTCCTCAGGTAAATACCATGCTGATCCCAAAGATTTACCTCTAGGTATTATAGTTACCTTAACTAATGAAGCAGCATGTTCTAATAACCAACTTATTATAGCATGACCAGCTTCATGATAAGCAATTCTTTTTCTTTCATTAGGTTTAATTATTTTATTTTTCTTTTCTAATCCACCTATTATACGATCTATTGCTTCTAAAAAATCTTTATTAACTATTGATTCTCCATTTTTTCTAGCTGCAATTAAAGCTGATTCATTACAAACATTTGCTATATCAGCCCCACTAAATCCAGGGGTTTGTCTAGCTAAAAAATCTATATCTACATTTTTAGATAAAACTAATTTTTTTAAATGAACATTAAATATTTCTTTTCTTTCGTTCAATTCTGGAGGATCAACTATAATAGTTCTATCAAAACGTCCAGGTCTTAATAATGCTTTATCTAAAATATCAGATCTATTAGTAGCAGCTAATACAATTACATTAGTATTAGTTCCAAATCCATCCATTTCAGTTAGCAATTGATTTAATGTATTTTCTCTTTCGTCATTTGATCCTGCGATACTACTTTTACCTCTAGCCCTACCTATAGCATCTATTTCATCTATAAATATTATACATGGAGATTTTTCTTTTGCTTTATCAAATAAATCTCTTACTCTAGAGGCTCCAACACCAACAAACATTTCAACAAAATCTGATCCTGATAAAGAAAAAAATGGAACTTTAGCTTCACCTGCTACTGCTTTTGCTAATAAAGTTTTTCCTGTTCCTGGAGGCCCAATCAATAAAGCCCCTTTTGGTATTTTACCACCTAATTTTGTATACTTGTTTGGATTTTTTAAAAACTCTACTATTTCTTCAACTTCTTCTTTAGCACCTTCTAATCCTGCTACATCTTTAAATGTAGTTTTTATATCATCATTTTCATCGAATAATCTTGCTTTAGATTTTCCAATATTAAATATTTGTCCTCCAGGTCCTCCACCAGTAGTACTTATTCTTCTAAACAAAAAAATCCAAAATAGTATTAATAGTATAAAAAATATTCCGTAATCAAAAAAAAATTTTGTAATAGTATAATCTTGTTGATTTTTAAAATCAATTATAGTATCTAAATTATATAGTTTTTTATATTTTTCAAATTTATTTTGAAATAATTGTAAATCTCCTATCTCAAATTCATATTGTAATTGATTTTGTTGTATAATAAATCCTTTTTCATTACTTATATTATTATCAATTGAATTACTGTATTTATTTTTATTTTTTTTTAAATATACATGTACAATTTCTTTATGTTTTACAATAATTTTTTCTATCTTTCCTTTTGAAAGGATGTTAAAAAAAATATCTTGATTTATTTTTTTTGGATTAGAAAAAGAAGATTTTAAAAAAAATATTCCCAAAAATATAATAAATATTGCAATATAAATCCAGAAAAAATTATTTCTATTTTTTTTATTTATCATACTACAAATTTCTCCATTTTAAAATTTAATATAATTATTTTTTTACAATATATTTACTACTCTTCCAAAGATTTTCTATATCATAATAGAACCTTTTCTCTTCAATAAAAATATGTACAACTACAGTAACATAATCAACTAATATCCATTCTTTATTTTTTAATCCTTCTATATGCCAAGGTTTAATTTTTAATTCATTTTTTGTAACTCTTTCTACAGATTTATAAATTGCATCTACTTGATTTTTAGAATTTCCATTACAAATTATAAAATAATCACATATAAAATTATTTTTACATTTTAAATTAATAATAGAAACATTTTCTCCTTTAACTAACTGAATTCCTTTTATAATTTTTTCTAATAACAAAATAAAAAATTTAAAATAAAAAACGTAAAACAAATTTAATAATGCAAAATAAATTTATTTGGCCAATAAGTATTATTTATTTAAAAAAAACTAAATCTACTAATAAATTTGCTAAAAAATATCTCAATAAAATACTTTTAAAATTTAAAAATTGGATAATTATACAATCTAAACATCAAACTGATGGAAAAGGATATTCGGGATCTTGGTGTACAGAAAATGGAAAAAATTTGACATTTAGTTTAATTTTTAAACCAAAAAAAATAAATATTTATAATTTGTATATAATAAATATTATTATAAGTAATGCTATTCATAAATCTTTATCAAAGATATTAAATTATCCAATATGGATTAAATGGCCTAATGATATTATAATAGATAATAAAAAAATAGGAGGAATTTTGATTGAAAATAATTTTATTTTTGATGAAATATATATTTCTATAATTGGTATAGGAATAAATATTAAACAAAAAAAGTTTAATATATATTGGAATGCTTCATCATTGAGTAACATTTTTAATATTGAATTTGATCTTGATTATATTATCAATAATATTATTTTTCATATTCAAAATGAATACTTATTATTTATAAATAATGTTATAAATATAAAACGATATTATATAAAACATTTATACTTAAAAAATAAAATATCTAACTTTTTTTTTTTAAAAAAAAAAATATTTTTTTATGGAATTATTAAATCAATTAATAATAAAGGACATGTTTTAATAGAAGTAAATGGTAAGTTAAAATATTTTTATCAAAAAGAAATAAAATTATTATAAAATTAATTATTTATTTTTTTTTATTTTTAACAATATTTTTTTTTCATTTAAAAAAAATTTTTTAATTAAAAAAAAGAATACAATATTTATAACATTGGAAATAAAGTAATATAAAGATAAAGCTGATGCATAATTATTTATAAATAATAACATAATAAACGGCATTAAATATAACATTATATCCATATTATATGAAAAATAATTTTCATTATTACCAATAGAAGCATTTTTTCCATTGTTACTTAATTTTGTATATACTAATAAAGCTATAGAATATAATAAAGTAAGTAAACTTACATGATCTCCATAAAATGGAATAAAAAATGGTAACTCCAATATTGAATCATATGATGTTAAATCATCTACCCACATAAAAGATTTACCTCTAAGATTAATTAGAGTAGGAAAAAATTTAAATAATGAATAAAAAATAGGGATTTGAAAAATGGCAGACAAACAACCAGACATTGGATTAATACCTACCTTTTTATATAAATTAATTATAGATTTTTGTTTTTCCATCATATTATTATTTCCAAATTTATTATTTATTTTTTCTATATCAGGCTTAATCAGCTTCATAATAACACTTAATTTATATTGTTTATAGGTAATTGGATATAATAGTAATTTAACTACCATAGTCATTAAAATAATTATAATTCCATAATTTAAATTAGTGTTTTCTAATAATTGAAATATTAATAAAAAAAAATATTTATTAATAAATTTTAAAAATCCCCATCCAAAGGGAATTATATCTTCATAATTGTTATTATATTTTTTTAATATATTAAAATCTAATGGTCCAAAATAGAAATTGGTAGAAAAATTTAATTCTTTGTTTTTATTATTTTTATTAGAGTTTATAATAGTGTTAATAAAAATTACTTTCAAAAATTTTTTAGAATTAAAATTTTTAGAATATACATTAATATGTTTTAAATTATTTTTTGGATTAAAAATAGTTGTAAAAAATTGTTGTTTACAGGCTATCCATCTTGGATTATTAATGTTTTTTTCTTCTGAATCTTTTTCAGATAAATTTTCTATAATAAATTTATTTTTATCTATATTGTAATAACTATAATATAATTTTGTATAAGAATTTTCCCAATTTTTATCTTTTTCTACAGGAAAAATACATTGTTCTAAATTTAGAGATACGGTATCGTTTAATGATTTAAATTTTTCTGTTTTAACAGAAAAATTTAAATCATATTGATTATTTTTTCCTATTTTATATATGTAATATAAAATTTTTCCATTATTATAATGTTTTAAAATAAGTATTATAAAATTTTTATCTTTTTTTAATAAAACGGGTTTGAATAATAAATTATGTGTACTAATATTAGTTCCAAATTTATTATAAAAATTAATTTTATAAAACAAACTATAATTTTTTACTAAGAAAAGATTTTTAACATTAGAATATTTTTTATAATCATAAGATTTATATTTTTTTAAAAAAACTTCGTTAATTAATCCTCCAATATTGGATATTTTCAATCTTAATACATTATTTTCTAATATAAAAAATTTTTCTTTTGAATTATTTTTTATTCTTAATACATTATATTCTTTTTCATCACTACGTTTTATTATTTTTTTTTCAAAAAAAGGTTTTTTTTCAGAAAAAAATGAAAAAATTATTAAAATCACAATTATAAGAAATAATCCTATTATAAAATTATAATCTGTACTTTTTCCTTTCATAAAATTTTTATAACGATTTATATTCTTTAGAAGTTAATACAAAAGAAATAAATAATGGATGAGGATTAATTATTGTACTTTTATATTCTGGATGATATTGAACTCCTATGAAAAATATATGATTTTTTAATTCTAATGCTTCAACTAAACCAGTTTCAGGATTTATACCTACAGGTATCATACCAGCTTTGGAAAAAGCATTAAGATAATCATTATTAAATTCATATCTATGACGATGTCTTTCTAAAATTTCTTTTTTTCCATAAATAGAAAATAATTTAGATCCTTTTAATAAAACACATTTCCAATTTCCTAAACGCATAGTTCCACCCTTATAAGTAATATTTTTTTGTTTTTTCATCAAATTTATAATAGGATAAGAAGTATCAGGATTTGATTCTATAGTTTCTGCTTCTTTTATTCCCAAAACATTTCTTGCAAATTCTATAGCAGAAATTTGCATACCTAAACATATTCCAAGAAATGGAATTTTATTTTCTCTAGCGTATTTAGCAGCTAATATTTTACCTTCTATTCCCCTTTTACCAAATCCTGGGGCAATTAAAATACCTGATATATTACTAAAAATTGATTTAATATTTTTTTCATTTATTAAGTCAGAATAAATCCATTTTATTTTAATAAAAATTTCATTTTTTGTTCCTGCATGAATTAATGATTCTATAATAGATTTATAAGAATCATGCAGTGAGACGTATTTTCCAACTAACGCAATTATAATTTTATATTTAGGATTTTTATACTTCTTTATGAAAGATGTCCATTCTATTAGATGATGATAATTTTTTTTTTTATTAAAAAATTTTAATTTTAAATAATTTAAAACTATTTTATCAAATTTTTGTAAATATAGTAAATAAGGTATTTCATATACTACTTTAGTATCAATTGATTCAATAACATGATCAGGTTTAATATTACAAAATAATGATAATTTATTTCTAATACTATTAGAAATAGTATTCTTTGTCCTACAGACAATAATATCAGCTTGTACTCCATTCTCCATTAAGTTTCTAACTGAATGTTGTGTTGGTTTAGTTTTAATTTCATCAATTACCCCACTGTATGGTAATAAAGTTAAATGAATTACTAATCCATTAAATTTTCCTAATTCCCATTTTAATTGTCTAACTGATTCTATATATGGTAGTATTTCTATATCACCAACTGTACCTCCTATTTCTATAATTACTATATCATAATTTTCAGAGTTTCCTAAAATTTTAATACGTCTTTTAATTTCATCAGTAATATGAGGAATAACCTGAACAGTTTTTCCTAAATAAACTCCTTTTCTTTCATTATCTATAACTGTTTTATAAATTAATCCTGATGTAATATTATTCTCTTTTGTTGTTTCTTGATCTAAAAATCTTTCATAATGTCCTAAATCCATATCAGTCTCCGATCCATCTTTAGTAACAAAACATTCTCCATGTTCATAAGGATTTAATGTTCCTGGATCTATATTTAAATAAGGATCTAATTTTAATAAAGAAATTTTGTATCCTCTAGATTTTAATAACATTCCTAATGAAGCAGAAACAACACCTTTTCCTAAAGATGAAATTACTCCACCTGTAATAAAAATATACTTTGTTTCCATTTACATAACATAAAAAAAATATGTAATTTTTATTAAAAATTTATTAGAAATTTATAATTTTTTTTTTATATTTGCCAAATTTAGGGCAAGTCCTACACAATCAGCTCCCTATTATCTCCCAGGATGGGAACATAGCAAGAGTAAATAAGGTTGTAGCGATGTGATGTAGAATAGCTTGCCCTATTTTATTTATATTATAAAATATGGATAATTCATTAAAATGTACATTTTGTGGAAGAAAAAAAGAAGATATATCAATATTGATATCAGGGATAAAAGCTCATATATGTGATTATTGTATAGAAAAGAGTTATTCAATAATACATAATCATAATAATAATAATGAAAATATAGGTAAAATAAAAAAAATTAATAAAAAATTTAATGAAAAAGAAAATGAATTATCATTAATAAATCCAAAAAAAATTAAAAAATTTTTAGATCAATACATTATAGGACAGAATGAAACAAAAAAAATAATATCTGTTTCTATTTATAATCATTATAAAAGAATAAAAAATAATTTTAATTACGAAATAGAAAATTCAAATTATATAGAAATAGAAAAATCAAATATATTATTAATTGGAAATACAGGAACAGGAAAAACTTTATTAGCAAAAAGTATAGCAAAATTATTGAATGTACCTTTTACAATAGCTGATGCTACCTCTTTAACTGAAGCTGGATACGTTGGAGAAGATGTTGAATCTATTTTAACTAGATTATTGCAATCTTCAAATTATAATATTAATACTGCAGAAAAAGGAATAGTGTTTATAGATGAAATAGATAAAATTTCAAAAAAAAGTAATAATCCTTCTATAACTAGAGATGTGTCTGGAGAAGGAGTTCAACAAGCATTATTAAAAATATTAGAAGGAACTGTTGTTAATGTTCCACCCCAGGGAGGAAGAAAACATCCAGATCAAAAAATGATTCCAATAAATACAGAAAATATATTATTCATTGCTGGTGGTACTTTTAATGGAATTAATAAAATTATTAAAGAAAGAAAAAATTCTTTTTCTATAGGATTTAAAAAAATAGTAAAAAAAAATAATATTTTAAAAAACGTTATTCCATCAGATTTGAAAAAATTTGGATTAATACCTGAATTAATTGGTAGATTTCCAATAATAACACGTTTAGATCCGTTAGATAAAAATATATTAAAAAAAATATTAATAAATCCTAAAAATTCTATAATTAAACAATATGAAAAATTATTTAATTTAGATAAAATAAATTTAAATATAACAGATGAAGCATTAGATATTATTGCAGATAAAACTTTTAAATCAAAATTAGGGGCAAGAGGATTAAGAATGTTTTGTGAAATAATATTTTTAGATTACATGTTTAGTATTGAAGAAATAGAAAACAAATTAGATATTAATAAAAAAATTGTTATGAAAAAATTGTCTTCTTATTTATAAGAATATTAAAAATTTTTTTTAATAAATTATTTATTTCATTTTTATTTTTATAAGATATAAAAGTTATATTTTCTTTAATGTTTAAAAACTCATTTAATATCCTTTTTTTATCACAATCTTTTATTATATCTGATTTAGAAGCAACTAATAATCTTTTTTTCTTTAATAATTCAGGATTGAATTTTTTTAATTCATTTAATAGTATTAAATATTGTTTTTTTTCATTTTTTTCTTCTGAAAAAATTAAAAATAATAATATATAATTACGTTCTATATGTCTTAAAAAATTATGACCTAAACCTTTTCCATGAGATGCATTTTCTATAATACCAGGTATATCAGCTATTACTATAGATTTAAAATTAAAATTTAAAATTCCTACATAAGGAATCTTATTTGTAAATGGATAATTACCTACTTTTGTTTTTGCTTTTGTTATAGTAGCAAGAAGAGTAGACTTTCCTACATTAGGAAATCCTATTATTCCTACATCTGCTAATACTTTTAATTCTAAATTAATCCATTTACCTTTTGTTTTTACCCCATTTTTTGAATTAAAATTAAGTATTTTATTTTTTTTATTTCCAAAAGATGCATTTCCTTTTCCACCTATACCTCCTGATAGTAACATTTTTTTTTCCATATTTTTATTAACTTCCATTATTAAATTTCCGTTACAATCTCTAACTATAGTTCCTAATGGGACTTCTATTAAGATATTTTTACCATTTGATCCTGTTCTATTATTTTTTCCACCAGATTTTCCTGGATTAGCGATCCAATGTTTTTTATATCTCAAATGAATAAATGTACAAATATTAGAATTTCCTTGAATAAAAATATTACCTCCATTTCCACCAGATCCTCCATCAGGATAACTTTTAAATATATATTTTCCTTTACGAAAACATATCATACCTGATCCACCATCTCCACTTTTACAAAAAATTTTTATAGAATCCACAAAATTATTTTTCATAAAAAAAATTTTTTTTGCATAAAATATTTTTTATATTTTTTTCTATAAATAAAGATATTTCATTTATAGAATAGTTTCCTTCTAATTTAATAATTATTTTTTCCCATTTTTTATCTTTCCAAATCAAAGATGTATTTTCATTATATTCTTTTATTCTTTCTTTTATAACTGTTGTATTTATATCATCATATCTTCCACTTATTTTGCTTCTATTTAATAATCTATTAATTATTATATTTTCTTTAATTAAAAAAAAGAAAATTATATTCAATTTTCCAATTGAAAATTTATTTAAAATATTTTCTAAAGAAAATATTTGATTTTTTGTTCTAGGATAACCATCGTAAATAATTCCTTTAGCTTTAAAAAATTTTTTTATTTCATTATCTACTATACTTGTGGTAAGTATATCAGGAACTAATTTTCCATTATTTATATATTTATTTACAATCTTTCCTATTTTAGTATTATTTTTTATATGATTTCTAAATATTAATCCAGTTGATAAATGAATATATCCAAATTTTTTTTTTATAATTCTAGCTTGAGTACCTTTACCACATCCAGGTGGTCCAAGCAATATAATATGTATCATACAAGATAAATTATGTTACTAATTTTAACAATTTAATTTATTAAAAAAATTATTCTAAATTTATAAATAAATAGATTTTTTGTATGCAAATGATACTGATTCTAAAATGGATTCACTTAATGATGGATAAGGATAAATTCCATTTAATATTTCATAGGCTGTAGCTTCTAATTTTCTAGCAATCATAATCTCTGTTATTAAATTTATAACATTTTTTCCTATTATATGACATCCTAATAATTCGTCATATTTAGAATCAAAAATCATTTTTATAAATCCATCTTTACTTTCATTAATCATTGAACTATTTAGTAAACTAAATGGTATTTTAGATATTTTTGTATGATATTTTCTTTTTTTAGATTCTTCTTCAGTAAAACCTATATACGCTATTTCTGGAATAGAAAATATACATTTTGGTATATTATTATAATCAATTTTTTGAGAATCTATTCCTTTTATATTTTCTACACAAGAAATTCCTTCTTTTGAGGCTATAGAAGCTAAAGATGGTGTATTTATTACGCTTCCAATAGCATAATATCCAGGTATATTAGTTCGATAATTTTCATTTACTACGATAAATTTATTTTCAACTTGAATTCCTAATTCTTCTAATCCAATAGAATCAGTATTAGGTACTGTGTCTAATAAAAGTACCATATCTGTTTCAATAGAAAATTTTTTATTATTATTTTTAATTTTTAAAATTATTTTACCGTTTTTTTTTTCAAATTTTTCTATAAAAGAATATTCATAAATTTTTATTCCTATATTTTTTAAATAATGTTTTAAATAACATGATACATCATTATCTCCATCTGTAAAAAAATTATTATTATCTATAATAGAAATTTTTGTTCCCATATAATAATAATAAGAGGCAAATTCTATGGCATTATGATCACTTCCAATTATAACTATTTCTTTAGGTTTTTTATTTAATTTAATTGCTTCTTTATAATTTATAAAATTTTTTTCATCATATAATTTACTAGACTTAGATCCAGTAGAGATAATAATATTTGAAGCAGTACATTCTAATATAGAATTATTTTTTTGAAAAATTTCTATTTTTTTTCCTTTTTTAAGTTTTGCATTTCCATATATAACATTTATTTTATTTTTTTTTATGGAAAAAAAAATATTTTCTTTTATTTTATTAGAAATTTTATTACCCTCTAAAAAAATTTTATAAAAATCAATATTAATTTTTTTATAATCAATTCCTAATAAATATTTATTATCTTTAAATAATTGAAAAATCTTTATTTTATTCAAAAAATATTTTAATAAACATTCGTAATTAAAATAAAATCCTCCAATAAATTCTTTCTCTATCAAAGCAGTTCTCATTCCTAATTGAGATGAACGTATAGATGCTGAATATCCAGCGGATCCACTACCTAAAATTATAATATCAAAATTCATAGATGTTCTACTCATAAAATATAAAATTCTAAATTAGAAAATTATTAATTTTTTTTTAAAAATAAAATAATTATAACTTTATAAAATAATAATGAAATAATTATGAAATTTTTTTTAGATACGGCTAATTTAGAAGAAATAAAAAAAATAAAATCTATTGGAATGCTTGATGGAATAACTACTAATCCTTCATTAATTTCTAAAGAAAATATTTATAACGAAAATGACGTTAAAAAACATTATATATCTATATGCAAACTATTAGATGAAGGAAAATATTTAAGTGTTGAAGTTATTAGCACTGATTATCATAATATTATTAATGAAGCAAAAAAATTATCTATTTTAGATCCAAATAAAATAGTTATAAAAGTTCCTATGACAATAGATGGAATAAAATCTATTCAATTTTTTTCAAAAAAAAAAATTAAAACTAATTGTACTCTTATATTTTCTGTAGGTCAAGCGCTTTTAGCAGCTAAATCTGGAGCTTATTATATTTCTCCTTTTTTAGGTAGACTAGACGATATATCATATAATGGATTAAAATTAATAGAAGAAATAAAAAAAGTTTTTTTTAATTTTAATTTTAAAACAAAAATATTAGCTGCATCTATAAGAAATCCAATACATATAATAGAATGTGCAAAAATTGGAATTCATGCAATTACAACACCTATTAATACAATATATTCATTATTTAACCATCCAATGACTAATATTGGATTAAATAAATTTTTAGAAGATTATAAAAAAAAAATAAAATAATATTATAATTTTATTTTTTTATCTATTAAACATTGAATAGATATAGATGTAGATTTAGGTAATCCTTCATAAAATTTAGATAACTCTATTTGTTCTCTATTTTCAAAAATTTCTTCTAGATTGTTATTTTTATTTGTTATATTAAATTCTTCTAATCTTTTATCTAAATCATATTTTATTTTTTCGTTTATTTTTTTACATACATTATTTAATATACATATAGTATGATATATATTTTTTCCTGATATATTTTCCAATAATGATCTATCAACTGTTACAGTATTAGATGGAACATTATTTATTATATATTCTATATCTAATTCTTTCATTTTTTTATATTATGTAATATTTTTTTAAGATTAATTACATTATTTGATTTAGGAAATTGTTTTATATATTTATTATAATAGCTATAAAAATATTTTTTTTGATTTAAATTATAATTACACATACATATCTTATATAAAACATCCTCTATATAATTACTATATGGATAATTTTTTAAAAAATCTTCAAAATAAAAAATAGCAACTCTATATTGTCTCATAGTAAAAAATGAATTAGATACATCATAATTTTTTTTCTCTAACATAGAATCTAGATTATCTAAAAGCGTATATGCTTCATTAATATTATTGTCATTAGGATTTTTTTCTATAAATTTAACTAAATTTTTAACAGAAATATTAACTGATCTAGGATCAAAATCACTTTCTATAGAATATAAATAATAATACTTTCCATTATAAAATAATGGATTAACTTTATTTTCAATATCTTTTTCTTTATTTTTTTTTGATGATAGACTAGACATACTAATAGTATAAGTACTATCAATATTTCCTAAAAATATTTTTTTTAATTTATCATAGAAAAAATGAATTATTTGTTTAAAACAAGTTTTTTTTAAATTTATATTTTTTTTTAAACAAGGATAATTATAAATAATATTTTTATAATTTTCTTCTATTATATCTTTGTAATAATATAAATTATTTTCCACTTGTATTGGAATTAAAATTGTACTTACCAACAAAAAAAATTTTGCGTTCAAAATTTTATTATTTACTATGTTTAATATTTTTATCAAATAAATATATACCCAATTTATTATCCTTTATTAATTTTATTTTATTTAAAAATTTTTTTATTAAATATTCTTCTTCAATTTGTTCTTCTGCAAACCATTGTAAAAAATTATATGTAAAATGATCTTTTTCTTTTAAAGAAAGTTCTAATAATGAATTTATTTCTGAAGAAATAAATTTTTCATGTTTAAATAATTTTTCAAAAATTATTTCTAATGATTCATATTTTTCATTTTTATCGTAAAACTCATTAGAATTGTTAATTCTTACGTAACCACCTCTTCCATTAAGATATTTTACTAATTTTAACATATGAATTCTTTCTTCATCAGAATGATTATATAAAAAATCAGATACACCTTCAAATCCATTTGATTCTGACCAAGATGCCATATTTAAATATAATTGTGATGATTCTAACTCTATATTAGATTGTTTTATTAAAGCAATTTTAATTTTTTCTTTAATCATAAATTATTAATATTATTTAAACAATTTTTCATTTCATTTCTTAATGAATATGTTCCAATTGATAAAGGTAATCTTACATATGGTTCGCACATATTCATTATATTTAATAATGTTTTTATACCAGTAGGATTTCCTTCTTTATATATTAAATATATGATATCTAAGATTTTGTAAAAAATAGAAAAAGATTTTTTTACATCATTTTTTTTTGCTAAATCTATCATATTAGAAACTTGTTTAGGAAATCCTTGTGCTATTACTGATATAATACTTTCACCACCACCTAATATTATTGGAATATTTATAAAATCATCTCCAGATATTAAACTAAAATTGTCTGACTTCTGTTTTATAATATTATAAGATTGTAATAAATTTCCAGAAGCTTCCTTAATTCCTATTATATTATCTTTAAAATCATTAGATAATTTTATCACTGTTTTAGTATTAATATTTGATCCAGTTCTTTTAGGCACGTTATATATTATTATTTTAATATTTGTATTGTCTATTATTGATTTAAAATGATTATATATTCCATTTTGAGATGGCATATTATAATAAGGAGAAACAGAAAGAATACAATAAAATTTAAATAAATTTTTCATGTAATTGATTTGATCAATAACATTAACTGTATCATTTCCTCCAATTCCTAAAACTAATGGTAGTTTTTTTAAATTAAAATATTGAATACATTCAATAATATCACGTTTTTCTTCTTTATATAAAGTAGAAGATTCCGATGTTGTCCCTAATGCAACTAAATAATTAATATTACTATTTAATACATATTTTATAATATTTTCTAATCCATTAAAATCAACATCTCCATTTTTTTTAAATGGTGTAATTAACGCTACACCTGTTCCACATAATTTTTTTTTCATAATATAATTATTAAACTAACAACTATAAAATATTAAATAAAAACAGATGTAGGCGCATTATTTTAAAAATTAAATCATAAAAACATACAATTAATAATCTCTTTTTGTTCTTGGTCTAGCTGCAGATACAATTATATTTCTTCCCATAAATTCAGTTCCATTCAATTTTTCTATAGCACGTTTAGCACTGTCTTCATCAGACATTTCTATAAATCCAAAACCTTTGCTTCTTTTACTTGATGTAGTTTCATCAAAAATAATTTTAGCATGATTAACAGTACCTATAGATTCAAAATATTTTTTTAACTCTTGTTCTGTCATATCATATGATAAATTTCCTACGTATAATTTAGTGTTATTGTTATTGTCCATATTGTGTAAATTATTTTTATACAAAAAAAAATTTATAAAGATTCTATTAATTAATTTGTAAGTTTTTTATAATATTTTAAGAAACTTTATAAACTTTAGATAATATATATAAAATACTTAAAAATATATAAACTCTATATAAAAAAAGATAAAATTTATTATTTTTTTAGATATTGTATATTTTATATATAAAAATAATGATTTTCATGGATAATTCTTTTTTTATCTCATCATTATTAGATAATGATTTTTATAAGTTTGCTATGCAAAATGCTGTTATTAAACTATTTCCTTTAGTAAAGGCTAAATATGAATTTATTAATAGAGGAAAACATTTTTTTCCAAAAAATTTTTCTAATGTTTTAGAAAAAAAAATAAATAACATGATTAATTTAAAACTTTCATATAAAGAAAAAATTTTTTTGAAAAAATCTTGTCCTTGCTTAGATAATTCATATATAGATTTTTTAGATAAATATCAATATAATCCAAAAGAGGTAAAAATTGAACAAAAGGGAAAATTTATAAAAATAATAATAGAAGGATTATGGAGTAAAATTATTTTATGGGAAGTTCCATTAATGTCAACAATATCCGAATTATATTATAAATTAACCGGAACTAAACGTTTATCAGATAAAATTATAACAATATCAACAAAAAAAAAAATAAAAAAATATAAAGAACTAAAAGTAAAAGTAGGAGAGTTTGGAACAAGAAGAAGATATTCATATCATGTTCATAAACTGATAATGAAAATTTTAATGAAAGAAGGAAAATCATTATTTGCTGGAAGTAGTAATGTACATTTATCTAAAACATTTTCTATGAAACCAATAGGAACTATTGGACATGAATGGGTAATGTTTCATGCAGCAAAATATGGATTTAATTCAGCAGACAGAATAGCTATGGAGAATTGGATAAATATTTATAATAATAAATTAGGAATAGCATTATCTGATACATATACTTCTAAAATTTTTTTTAAAAATTTTAATAAAAAATTATCAAATATATATGAAGGAGTTAGACATGATAGTGGTAATCCTATTTCATTTATTAATGAAACAATAAAACATTATAAAAAATTTAAAATAAATCCCAATAAAAAAAAAATTATATTTTCTGATAACATGGATCCATTTAAAGTTAAATGTATTTCTTCTTTTTGTAAAGGAAAAATTACTCCATTGTTTGGAATAGGAACTAACTTCACTAATGACGTTGGGGTACACCCCATGAATATTGTAATAAAAATGACTGAAATATTTATAAAAAAAAAATGGATATCAGTAGTAAAATTATCAAATTCAAAAGAAAAATCTACAGGAAATAAAAAAATGATTTTTTTTGCTAAGAAAAGACTTCATTTATAGAAATATTAAAATTAAAAAATAAAAATGAAAAGTTTTTACATAAAGAATTACGGATGTCAAATGAATGTATCTGATAGTGAAATTATTACTTCTATTTTATTAAAAAAAGGATTTTTTTTATCTAAAAATATAGAAAATGCAAAAATTATTTTATTAAATTCTTGTTCTATTAGAGAAAAATCAGAATTAAAATTAAAGAATCAAATAGAAAAAATAAAATATTTAAAAAAAAATAATGGATCATTAATAGGATTAATAGGTTGTTTTTCAAAAAATTTTAAAGAATTATTATTAAATGAAAAAAAAATAGATTTTTTTATAAATCCTGATTCTTATAAAGAAATAGAAAGTAAAATTTATAATAGTAATAATACTGTAAAAAATTTTAGAAAAAAGGAAACATATGAAGATGTAATTCCATACAAACAACAAAAAAAAATAACTACATTTTTAAGTATAACTAGAGGATGTAATAATATGTGTACTTTTTGTATTGTTCCATTTACAAGAGGAAGAGAAATAAGTAATAATCCATTTTTAATAGCTGAAGAATGCGAAAGATTACAAGACCTTGGATACAAAGAAATAACTCTTTTAGGTCAAAATGTAGATTCATATTTTTGGAAAAAAAATAATAATTTATCATTTAATTTTGCTAATCTTTTAGAATTAATTGCCGAAAAAATCCCTTATGTAAGAATACGTTTTACTACATCTAATCCTCATGATATGTCTGAAGAAGTATTAAAAACAATATATAAATATAATAATATATGTAAACATATTCATTTGCCTGTTCAATCTGGAAGTAATAAAATATTAAAATTAATGAATAGAAAATATTCTAGAGAAGATTATTTTTTTTTAATAAAAAAAATTAAAAAATTTATTCCAAATTGCTCAATATCTCATGATATTATGACGGGATTTTGTAATGAAAAAGAAAATGATCATTTAGATACAATTGATTTAATGAATAAAATAAAATATAACTATGGTTATATGTTTTCTTATTCCCCAAGACCAGGAACATATGCATATAAGAATTTAGTAGATAATGTTCCAAAAAATGTAAAAAAAAAGAGATTACAAGAAATTATAAATCTACAAAATAAACATTCATTATATAGAATGAACGAATTTCTAGAAAAAACTCAAGAAGTATTAATAGAAGGTACGTCAAAAAAAAATTATAACTATTGGTACGGAAAAAATTCACAAAACATAGTAGTTATTTTTCCAAAAGAAAAAAATTCAAAAATAGGAGATATTAAATTAGTTAATATAAAAAAATTTACATCTCATACTTTAATTGGAGAATTAATAAAATAATCAATTAATTATGGAATCTATTCAAAATATAAAACATAAATTTGGAATTATTGGATATGATTATAAGTTATATAGATCTTTAGAAAAAGCTATACAAGTTGCACCTACTGATATTTCAGTTTTAGTTCTTGGAGAAAGTGGGGTAGGAAAAGAATTTATACCTAAAATAATTCATAAATTCTCTTGTAGAAAACATCATTCTTACATTGCTGTTAATTGTGGTGCAATACCTGAAGGTACTATTGATAGTGAATTATTTGGTCATGAAAAAGGATCATTTACTGGTGCAACAAATATGAGAAAAGGATATTTTGAAGTTGCCAATGGAGGAACTATATTTTTAGATGAGGTAGGTGAATTACCATTAACAACACAAGTTCGTTTATTAAGAATATTAGAGTCTGGAGAATTTATAAAAGTAGGATCTTCTAAAATACAAAAAACTAATATACGTATTGTTGCGGCTACTAATTTAAATATGGTAGAATCTATACAAAAAGGAAAATTTAGAGAAGATTTATTTTATAGACTAAATACAGTACAAATAAATGTTCCCCCTTTACGTTTTCGTAAAAATGATATTAAATTTTTATTTAAAAAATTTTCAAATGATTTTGCAGAAAAATATCAAATGCCACCTGTAGTACTAAATGACAAATCATTAAAATATTTAGAATGCTATCCATGGCCTGGAAATATCAGGCAATTAAAAAATTTAGTAGAACAAATTTCTGTAGTAGAAACAAAAAGAAAAATAAATATAGATAAATTAAAAGAATATATCCCAGAAAATACACCTTTATTATCAATATCAAAACCAAATATTAATTTAAATAATAAAAATTTTTTTCATTCTAGGGAAAGAGATTTCATTTATAAAATATTGTTTGATATGAAAAAAAATTTTAATGATTTAAAAAATATTGTTTGTCAACTAATAAAAAATAATTCAGATTTTAGATTTAATAAAGAAAATAGAGACCTTATTAATAGAATATTTGGAAATGCATTTATTACCCAAAATGGATCTTTAAAAAAAAATCATGAAATTATGAATAAATCAATTTTTCAATTTGAAAATCAATCTAAAAATGATTTAGATTATGAAGAAATTGAAGAGGATTTACCTGAAAAAAATTTTTCTAATTCTAATCCCTTTTCATTAGAAAAAAAAGAAATAGAATTTATTCAAAAAGCTTTAAAAAAAAATAAGGGAAAAAGAAGAAAAACTGCAAAAGAATTAGGTATATCTGAAAGAACACTTTATAGAAAAATAAAACAATATGGATTGTAAAAAAATTTTACTATTTTTTATTATTTTTTATGGATTTCAAAATTATGAACTTATATCATCAAATTCATCGAGTTCATCAAATTCATCGAGTTCATCAAACTCATCGAGTTCATCAAATTCATCGAGTTCACCAAATTCATCGAGTTCACCAAATTCATCGAGTTCACCAAATTTAAATAAATTTTTTAAAAATTTTAAAGAAAATATAACAATAGAAATTGGAAATATTTCCGAAGAAGTTGTATTTCCTAATAAAAGATCATTATCTAATGATTTTAGAAAAAGTATAGAAAATTATATTAGAAATAAAAAACAATATTTAAATCTAGTTTTCCAAAATGGAGATATTGTATTGGATGGTAATTTTAAAAATTATAAAATAATTAAAAAAAAAAATAAACTAAATAAAGTTATTTTAATAGTTAAAATTTTCTATTCAAAAAACAATATAACAAATTGGAGTGATACATTTTTAATATCTAAATTTTATAAAAAAAATAAAGATTTATTATCAGATAAAATTATAAATAATCTAATAGAAAGGCTAACAACTAAAGTTTATAATAGATTATTATCTGGATTTCATATAAATAAAAAAAATTAAACACTTATACATTCTTTCTTATGAAATATATATACTCAATTAATATATTAAATTTTTTTATATTTATAATTTCAATATTTCTTATACTAATTATTTTAGTACAAAATCCAAAAAAAGAAATAGTTAATCAATCATTTATGGAAAATCTAAAATTTTTTGGAGTCAATAAAACAAATACTATTTTAGATAATATTACATGGTTTTTATCAATAGTTATATTTTTACTTGTTATAACATTAAATTTTTTATTAAAAAATTAAAAAATGACAAAATGACGCTTTTATTAAAATTTAATTGGAAAAAAATAACATTTTATAATTTGGCATGTTTTTGGCTATTTTGTTTGTATGTTAATCATAAAAAAAATTATTAAATATGATGGAAGTAAAGATTAAGCCTTTATCAGATCGTGTTCTTGTGCAACCTGATCCAGCTGAAACAAAAACATCTTCAGGAATAATTATTCCTGATACAGCAAAAGAAAAACCACAAAAAGGTACAATAGTTGCTGTAGGAACAGGAAAAAAAAATGAGAGAATGACTTTAAAAGAAGGAGATAGAGTTTTATATGGAAAATATTCTGGAACAGAATTGAAATGGGAAGGAGAAGAATACTTAATAATGAGAGAATCTGATGTTATAGCTGTTATATAAAATATTTTATTTATTTAACTATAATTGATTTGATTGAAAAAATATAGAAAATTATGGCAAAAGATATTAAATTTGATATTGAAGCAAGAGATAAATTAAAAAAAGGTGTAGATGCATTGGCAAATGCCGTTAAAGTTACTTTAGGACCAAAAGGAAGAAATGTTGTATTACAAAAATCTTTTGGAGGTCCTCAAGTTACCAAAGACGGAGTTACTGTAGCTAAAGAAATAGAATTAGAAGAACCTATAGAAAATTTAGGGGCACAGATGGTTAAGGAAGTAGCATCTAAAACCAATGATGTTGCAGGAGATGGAACAACTACAGCCACTGTTTTAGCACAAGCTATTGTTCGAGAAGGATTAAAAAATGTTGCGGCTGGAGCTAATCCTATGGATTTAAAAAGAGGAATAGATAAAGCTTTAGAAGCTGTTATTATAGATCTTAGAAAACAATCCAGAGAGGTTGGAGGAAATACTGAAAAAATAAAACAAGTAGCGTCTATTTCTGCAAATAATGATGAAAAAACAGGTGCATTAATAGCGGATGCATTTGAAAGAGTTGGAAGAGAAGGGGTAATTACTGTAGAAGAAGCAAAAGGTACCGATACGTCTGTAGATGTAGTTGAAGGAATGCAATTTGATAGAGGTTATCAATCTCCTTATTTTGTAACAAATACTGAAAAAATGATAACAGAATTTGATCAACCTCAAATTTTATTATCTGATAAAAAAATAGCAGCAATGAAAGATTTATTGCCTATTTTAGAACCTGTTGCACAGTCAGGAAAACCTTTACTTATAATCTCAGAAGAAGTAGAAGGAGAAGCATTAGCAACATTAGTTGTTAATAAAATTAGAGGTACTTTAAAGGTAGCTGCAATTAAAGCTCCAGGATTTGGAGATAGAAGAAAAGCTATGTTAGAAGATATAGCAATTTTAACTGGAGGTACAGTTATCTCTGAAGAGACAGGTAGTAAATTAGAAGACGTAAAACTAAATATGCTTGGTAAAGCAGAAAGAGTTATAATAGATAAAGATAATACTACAATTGTTAATGGTGGTGGAAATAAAAAAGATATTAGATCAAGAATTGATCAAATAAAAGCACAAATAGAGACTACAACATCAGATTATGATAAAGAAAAATTACAAGAACGTCTTGCTAAGTTAGCAGGTGGTGTAGCAGTTTTATATGTAGGAGCAGCATCTGAAGTAGAAATGAAAGAAAAAAAAGATAGAGTAGACGATGCTCTAAATGCTACAAGAGCTGCAGTAGAAGAAGGAATAGTTGCTGGAGGAGGTGTAGCTTTAGTTCGTTCAATTAAAACATTAAATAGCATAAAAGGAGATAATTGTGATCAAGATACTGGTATACAAATAGTTAGAAGATCATTAGAGGAACCTTTAAGACAAATTGTTGCTAATGCTGGTGGTGAAGGTTCAGTTGTGGTAGCAAAAGTAGCTGAAGGTAAAGGTGATTTTGGATATGATGCTAAAATTGGTGAATATAAAAATATGATTTCTGAAGGTATAATAGATCCTACTAAAGTAGCTAGAGTTGCATTAGAAAATGCAGCTTCTGTTTCAGGAATGTTATTAACTACTGAATGTGTAGTTACAGAAATAAAAAAAGATGAAAATAATTCAACACCACCAATGCCAGGAGGTGCTGGAGCAGGTATGGGAGGTATGATGTAAATTATTAATTTCATTCTGCAAAAAAAAATAGTGTCTAAATCAAGACACTATTTTTTTTTTTACCAGTTATTTTGAACTTTTAATGTTTTTTCTATAACATCTCTAACACATCCTTTTCCTCCTTTTTTTGGTGATATATATTTAGATATATCTTTTATTTCTTGAACTGCATCAATTGGAGAACAAGGAAGAGCTACTGATTTCATTACTTCCATATCTGGAATATCATCCCCCATATAAAGAATTTTATTTCTTTCTGTATTTGAGATGTAACAATAATCATCTAAATATTTTTTTTTGTTTATAACTCCTTGATAAATATGACGAATATTTAAACTTCTTAAACGTTTAAATACCATTAAGTCTGATCCTCTTGTAATTACACATAAATTATATCCCTTTTTTTTTGCTAATTGTATAGCATATCCGTCTTTAGCAAACATTTGTCTTACTAAATTTCCATCAGGAAAAAGATTTAATGTACAATTAGTTAAAACACCATCTACATCAAATACAAAAGTATCAATATAATTCATTATGTTTAAATATTCTTTGTTTAACATAAAACTAACTAATTTTTTTATTTATTTGTTAATAAATAAAACATACTTTATATATATTCAAAGTTTACATTTGTAAAATTTTTTATTTATGATTTTTTTTGAGATACTTTATATCCATGATTATAAGATGAATTATTTTTAAAATCTTTTTGATGTCGTTCTGATATTACTTCTTTACCTTTTTCATCTATAATAAATTTAATCATATCGTTAAGGATATTTTTAAATTTAGAAAAATCTTCTTTATATAAGTAAATTTTATGTTTTTTATATGTTATTTCTCCATTTTCATTAAAATTTTTCTTACTTTCAGTAATAGTTAAATAATAATCACCAGCTCTTGTTTCTCTTGCATCAAAAAAATATGTGCGACTACCTGTTTTTAAAGTACGTGAACATATTTCATTTTTTTCTTTATTTTTTTTTTCGTCCATTTCAAATTTTATTTATATGTTGGACAAATCTAAATAAAAAAAAATAAAAAAAAATATAATAAAACTATTTTTTCATTCGTTTATAAATAAAAAATTTTATTTACATAAAAATTTTTTTATTTATATATTTGATTTTAAATATATTAATAATTTATTTTTTTTTATAAAAAAACTATTAATTAATTATAATTAAAATAAATGTTAGTAAGAAGAGAATTTAGAATAAGAAGCTTACAATTCTTATATGCGCAATATATTTCTTCAATTGATTTATATAAAATTGAAAAAATTATGTTAAATAGTATTGAAGATTTACATAATACATACAAATCTTTTCTATGTTTAATATTAGTAATTAGAAATAATATAATAAAAAAACAAGAAAAAAATAATATCCCATTATTTTTTTTAGAAAAAAAAATTATTAATAATTCTATTTTAAAAATATTATCTAATAATAAACATTTAATAAAAATATATAATTCTCCAATTAATTTTTGGAAAAAAGAATATAATCTTATATTTTCTTTATTAAAAGATTTACAAAAAACTAATTATAATGAAAGTAATTTTTATTCTTTTGAAGATGAAAAAATATTTATAATAAAATATTATAAAGACAATATAATAAAGAATAATAAACTAAAAGAATATGTAGAAGATTTATTTATAAATGGTATAGAAAATAATTATATAGCTCATAATATGGTATGTAAAACTTTACAATTCATAAAAAATTCTATAAATCCAAATTTTAAATTGTATAATATTTATAATAATATAGAAAATAAAAAATTTATAATTAATTTATATAGAAATACAATAATTCATAAAAAAGAATTTAATAAGTTAATAGATTATACATCTAAGAATTGGGATATAAAAAGAATGGGTATTATAGATTTAATTATCTTACAAATGGCAACTTGCGAATTTTTATATTTTCCAAATATACCACCTAAAGCAACTATAAATGAATATATTGAAATTACAAAAATTTTTTGTATGAATAAAAGTAAATCATTTGTAAATGGAATTTTAGATAAAATCTATAAATTTTTATGTAAAAAAAATAAAATATCAAAATATTAAATTAATCAAATTATAAAAAATATTAAAACAAAAACAAATGTTAATATTATTTTTTTTCCAAAAAAATTCTATTGCAAATACTATTTGCATGTTCATATTAATTTTTATAATATTTTATTTCTTTATGATAAGACCTCAAATACAAAAACAAAAAAATGAAAGAGATTTTCAAGAAAAGTTAACTAAGGGAAGCTATATAGTAACAAATACAGGAATTCATGGAAAAATTATAGAAATAAAAAATAATTTTATTATTTTAGAGATTATCACAGGAAAAATAAAAATTGAAAAAAATACAATATCTAAAGAATTGACAAAATTACATTATAACAATAAAATAAAAAATAAAGTTGAAATCAATTCTAGTAGGAATAACAGGTAATATAGGTACAGGAAAAACTTTATTATCTAATTTTTTTAAAGAAAATGGAGTTCCTATTTATTCATCAGATAATAAGTGTAAAATTTTAATGAATAAATCAAATATTATAAGAAAAAATATTATAAAATTTTTTGGAATTAAATCTTATAATGGTAAAAAATTAAACAAAAATTTTTTATCAAAAATTATATTTAAAGATATAAATGCATTAAAAATATTATGTTCTATTGTACATCCATGGGTTAAGTTAGATTTTGAAAAATGGAAAAAAAATAATAATTATCCATATATAATTAAAGAATCAGCCCTTATATTTGAATTTGAAAATTATAAAGAATTTGATTTAATTATTATATTAACATCATATCTAAAAATAATATTGAAAAGAATTATAAAAAGAGATAAATTAAGTAAAGAAGAAATTATAAATCGTTTAAATAATCAAATAAATATTAACAATATAAAAAACATAAAAAATATAAGTAATAAAATTTTTTTTATTGAAAATAATTCGTCTATAACTAAATTAAAGAAATATTCAATAAGTTTACATAAAAAAATTATAAAAAACATTAAATATGGGAAAAGGTGATATAAAAACTAAAAGAGGAAAAATAATAAATAAAACATATGGTAACAGACGTCCTAATCCAAAAAAATTAAAAAAAAAGAAATATAAAATTAAAAACAATAATACTAATCGTCATTAATATTATCACTATTGTTACTATTGCTATTATTTAAAATAGACATAAAATATGTTAATTGAGTTAAATTTCCCAATGCAGAAATAATATAAGTCATTATAGCAAAATTTAACAATTTTTTAACTTGAAAATATTCGTTACCTTTTACTAGTTTTTTTTCTTTTAACCAACTTAGAGCTCTATCACTAGCATTAAATTCTATCGGTAATGTTATTAATGAGAATATTACAATTAATAAAAATAATCCTATTCCTATTTTAAGAATTAATGATTCTCTTCCTTCAGAGTTATAAAAAATAATTAATCCACTTATTATGGAAATATTACTTACTCTAGAACTAAAATTAAGAATAGTAGATAAATTATTACGAAATTTTAACAAATTATCTTTTATTCTATGTTGTAATGCATGTCCACATTCATGTGTAGCAATAGCAGCTGAAACTATATTTTTTCCATAAAAAACTATTTCACTTAAATTTATAGTTTTATCTGAAGGATCATAATAATCAACTAATTCTCCTTGAACTGGATATATTTTCACATCATTAATTCCATTATCAATCAACATCTTTTCTGCTATTTCTCTACCACTCATATTAGATTTTAAATAAAATTTAGAATAAAATCTTAATCTATTTCTTAGAAAAATATTTATAATATGATTAATTATATAAATAATTGATGTAATGAAATAATAAAAATTCATAAATAATGTTATTTTTATTCAATATAATGAATAATGAAAAAAAAACAAAAATATTAATTTATTACTAAAAATGAAAATATAACATAAATTAGTATTATATCGAAAAAATTTCGATTGTATGAATATTCCAACAGAAAAAAATTTAAAAAGAGTAATTATTATTGGAGCAGGATTTGCTGGATTACAAGTAGCAAAAAAATTAAGAAGAGATAAATATCAAGTTATATTAATAGATAAAAATAATTATCATACTTTTCAACCGTTATTATATCAAGTAGCTACTGCAGGTTTAGAACCAGATTCTATAGCTCATTCAATAAGAAATATAATAAAAAAAACTAAAAATTTTTTTTTTAGATTAGCTAATGTTCATTATATAAATACCAATAAAAGAAAAATATATACAAACATAGGTAATATATTTTATGATTATTTAATTATAGCTACAGGATCAGTAACAAATTATTTTGGTAACAAAAATATAAAACTTAATGCATTACCTATGAAATCAATTCCAGAAGCATTAAATCTAAGAAGTTTAATATTACAAGATTTTGAATCAGCTTTATTAACAAATAAAATAAAAGAAAAAAAAAAATTAATGACTTTTGTCATTGTTGGAGGTGGACCAACAGGTGTAGAATTAGCTGGAGCTTTAGCTGAAATGAAAAAATATGTTATTCCTAATGATTATCCAAATTTAGACCATAATTACATGAAAATTCATTTGTTACAAGCATCTACTAGATTACTAGATGGTATGTCTATAAAATCAGCTGAACATGCTTATAAAAGCTTAAAAAGTTTAGGTGTATCAATATGGTTAAATTGTTTAGTAAAAGACTATAACGGAGAAGTAATCTCTATGGATAAAAATAAATATATAGAAACATCTAATGTTATATGGGCAGCAGGTGTAAAAGGAGCATTAATAAAAGGATTTTTAACTAAAGATATGAAAAAAAATAGATTATTAGTAAATTCATATCTTAGAACTATAAGATATAAAAATATATTTGCTATTGGAGATATTGCTTTTGTGAAAGAAAATGAAAATTATCCAAATGGACATCCAATGACTGCTCCCCCAGCTATACAACAAGGTAATTATCTTGTAAATAATTTTAATAAATTATTATTTGATAACAGTAAAATTATGAAACCATTTATATATAATAATTTTGGATCTATGGCAACTATTGGAAGAAATAAAGCTGTTTGTGATTTTTCATTTATTAAACTAAAAGGATTTTTAGCTTGGATAATATGGATGTTTGTTCATTTAGTTAGTTTAGTTGGATTTAGAAATAGAGTAATAGCATTAACAAATTGGATTATTCAATATTTTCATTATAATAAAAGTGTTAGATTGATTATAAGACCTTTTTATAGAAAAAAATATTTAAAATCTAGATTTTAAATATTTTTAATAATAAAATTAGATAATATATTTTTAATTTTTTTATCTGTTTCTATATATTCACGGTATATGTTACTGCTTTCAATTATTCCACTACCTGCGTATAATACAATCTTTTTTTTTTTATATAAAATTTTTGAACATCTTAAATTAAGATATAGTTCAACATTATAATCATCATTTACAATACCTATATATCCTGTATAAAAAGATCTTTCATAATTTTCGTTTTTAACAATAAAATCCATAGATTTTTTTATTGGTAATCCGCATATGGAAGGAGTAGGATACAAATTTTTTAATATTTCATTATATTTAATTTTTTCTTTAAATTCAATTAATATATTAGTTTTTAAATGAAATAAATCATCTATAGATATTGTTTTAGTTTTATATATTAAAAAATTAACATTATATTTTTTTAATGAATCATTAATATGTTGAATTACAATTTCATGTTCATTTATCTCTTTATATGTCCATTTATTTATTAATTTATTATCATTTTTCCAAATAGTTCCAGCTAAAGCCATAGTTTTCAATTTTTTATTTTTATACTTCATTAATAATTCTGGGGTAGACCCTATCCAAAATTCATTATTATTATTATTATACCATAAACTAACTAAATTATTAATATGAGAAAAAATTAAATTTTTAAATGTTTTAATTAAATCAATCTTTCCTAATGAAATAATTAAATTTTTAGATACAACAACTTTTTTAAAAAAATTTCCTTTTATATAAGAAATAGATTTTTCTATTAATTTTTTATAAAACAAAGAAAAATTTTTTTTTGTAAAATCTTTAGTAGAAAAAAATGAATAAATACCATTATTTAAATTTTTTTTAGAATTTATTTTAACATAAAAAATATTATTTGTATATATTTTTATAGTTCTTTTTTGAAGGAAATCTTTAATTATAAAATAATTATTACTTATTTTTCTATTATCAGAATAAAAAAAAATTTTATCTTCGTTAGGTTTTCTAAAAATTGCAAAATTATTATTTTTAATATAATTATTTACTATTTTTCTATATAATAAAAATATACTTATTTCTTTTTTAACCATATTTTTTTTTTATAATTAAATTAGTCATTTTACAAAAACTAATAAGAATATTTTTTTCGTTAAAAACATTTATTTTCACTAAGTGAATTGTTTTACCTTTATGAATAAGTTTAGCTTTAATAAATAAAATACCATTTTTAATATTATGAACATGATTAATAGATATTTCTATATTAAATAAATTAAATTTATTATGATTTTTTTCATTTTTTATATTTATAAAAGATAATGAACAACCTACTGTTTCTGATAATAAACTAGTGATACCTCCATGAAGGTATCCAAAAGGATTTAATATCGTTTTATTAATAGGAATTCTTGCTATCAATAGATTTTTATTTGAAGAAATGAAAATAAATTTAATATTACATGAAAAAAAATTTTGTTTTTTATTTAATTCATTTAAAAAGTTAATTATTTTTGTTTTCATTTTTTATTAAAAAATCTTATGAATGAAAAAATAGATAATAGTTTTATTCCTATTATAAAAAATAATAAAATTATTGGTTTTGATAAAAAAGAAATAATACATAAAAAAGGAATACTACATAGCGCAGTATCTGTATTTATATTTGATACAAATAAAAAGATTAATTTAATGTTACAAAAAAGATCATATAAAAAATATCATTCATCTTTGTTATGGACAAATACATCTTGTAGTCATCCAATTAAAAATGAATCATTATTAAATTCTGCACATCGTTGTTTAAAAAATGAAATGGGATTTGATTGTAATCTACAATATAAGTTTTGTTTTATTTATAATGAAACTTTAGATAATGGATTAATTGAAAATGAATTAGATCATGTATTTGTAGGAGAGTATAATAAATATCCTATAGTAAATTACGAAGAAGTAGAAAATTGGAAATGGATGTCATTAGAAAATTTAATAAAAGATATTTATAATTTTCCACATTTATATACAATATGGTTAAAAATTATTATAAAAAATTATATAAATAAACTAATTAAATGAAAATAATTGTAAGTAAAAAAGGTTATTTTAGTGCATCACATAGACTTTTTAATAATTTATGGGATAAAAAAAAAAACGCTAGATTTTTTGGAAAATGTTACAATGATCATGGTCATAATTATAAATACATAGTAAGTGTAAAAGGAGAAGTAGATCCAATAACTGGATTTGTAATAAATTTAAATGAATTAAAAAACATTCTTGATAAAAATATAAAAGAATATTTTGATCATAAAAATATTAATTTAGAATTAAAAGAATTTGAAACTATTATTCCTACTTTAGAAAATATTGCAATAGTAATATGGAAAAAAATAAAAAATAAAATATCTTCTAAATTTGAATTAAAAATTATTTTATACGAAACAGAAAATAATTTTGTTGAATATGATGGAAATTAAAAATTTAAAAAAAACATCATTATATGATGTACATGTTAAATTAAATGCAAAAATAATAAATTTTTCAGGATTTTATATGCCAGTTCAGTATAAATCTTCATTAGAAGAGCATATGTATGTAAGAAATTACTCTGGATTATTTGATGTTAGTCATATGGGAAAATTAATAGTAAAAGGAAAAAATTCCAAAAAAATTTTACAATATTTAACAACAAATGATTTATCAAAAATAAGTCCAGGACAAGCTCAGTATACATGTTTTACAAATGAAAATGGGGGGATTATAGATGATTTGGTTATTTATTGTTTAAAACATTATGAATATTTACTTATAGTAAATGCCATTAATATTGAAAAAAATAAAAAATGGATTTTAAAAAATAAAAAAAACAACTTATTAAAGTTAATTGATTTTTCAGAAAAATATTCTTTATTAGCAATACAAGGTCCACTTTCTATAGTTTATATACAGAAACTAACATCTATTATATTAGATAAAATTCCATTTTATCATTTTAAAATAGGGGATCTATGCGGAATAAAAAATGTTTTAATATCCAATACAGGATATACTGGATCAGCAGGTATAGAAATTTATGTTTCTAATAAATACGTTAAAAGTATATGGAATAATATATTAAATATAGGAAATGGAAAAATAATACCATGTGGTATTTCTAGTAGAAATTCATTAAGATTGGAAATGGGATATCGTTTATATGGTCAAGATATTTCAGAAAATATAACCCCAATAGAATCTGGATTATCATGGATAGTTAATTTTAAAAAAAATTTTATATCAAAAGATATTTTAATAAAACAAAAAAAATCTGGAGTATATAAAAAATTTTTATCATTTTATATAAATGATTTAAAAGTTTGTATACCAAGAAATGGACATAAAATTATTGATGAATACAATAATATAATTGGATTTGTAACATCAGGTTCATATTCTCCAATAATAAAAAAATGTATAGGACTTGGATATTTATATAAAAATTATAGTAAAATTACTAATATGTTTATTTTAATAAGAAATAAAAAAATTTCCATAAAAATAAAAAAATTACCTTTTATAAAAATAAAAAAAGTTAATTAACTTTATTACATATAATTCTTTAATTAATTATAATAAAAATATATTTAAAACATTTTAAAGATAATTTTTTACTAATTTTTCCTGTAGTATTTACTCAGTTAGGAGTTTTATGTGTAGGATTATTTGATAATATTATGGTAAGTAGTCTTGGAAAAAGATCAATAGCATCTGTTTCATTATCCAATTCAGTGTTTTTTATGTTAATTATTTTCGGGCTAGGAGTTACCACTTCTATATCCTCTTTAATATCTTCTGCAGATGCAAAAAATAATTATAAAAAAGGATCTATGATTTTTATTCATAGTATAATTTTAAACTCTATATTATCAATTATTATGTACGTATTGACATACATATTTTTTTACATATTTCCATATATAAACGAACCTGAAGAAATAAAAAAAGAAACAATTTCTTTTTTAAAGATTTTATCTATTTCTTTTATTCCATGGATGATTTTTGAAGTATTTAGAAAATTTTCAGAAGGATTATCGTTAATATATCCAAGTTTAATAGTTACATGGATTTCTACTATAATGAATATAGTATTAAATTATTTATTAATAAATGGATTATTAGGATTTCCTAAATTAGGAGTTATTGGTGTTGCTTACGCTACATTAATATCACGATTTTTTATGTTAATATTAATAATACCTATACTTTTTAAGTATAAAAAAATTAGAAACTATTTTAGTTATATAAAATATTTTTCTTTTAAAAAGAAATATATTGAAAAAATACTAAAAATAGGAGTTCCATCTGGATTACATATGTTATTCGAAGTTGGTGCCTTTGCTATTTCATCTTTTATATCTGGAAAATGCGGATTAAAAGTTTTAGCAGCTCATCAAATAGTTATTAATTTAGTATCTTCTACCTTTATTATTATTACAGGATTTTCATTAATAGCAACGATTAGAATTGGAAATCAATTTGCTTTAAAAAAATATTTTAAAATAAAAGAAACAGTTACATCTATTATAATTATGGGGGCTATATTTATGTTAATATGTAGTTTTCTGTTTTTATTTTTTAAAAATTATATACCTTATATATACATAAAAAAAAACGATACAGAAATAGTTCCAATAATAAAAAAAATGATTGTAGTAGCTAGTATATTTCAATTATTTGATGGATTACAAGGAATAATATCTGGAATATTAAGAGGATTACAAGATGTTACAATTCCTATGTACATTATATTTTTTTCTTATTGGATAATAGGTCTCCCTATATCATGGTATTTATCAAAAAAAATGGGTGGGCCTGGAGTATGGATAGGATTGGGTATAGGATTAACTATATCATCTGTACTACTTTTTATAAGATATAAAATTATTATTAAAAAACTTATTAAAAGTAATGAATAATAATTTATAAAATCATAATTATTTATAAAACATAACATTTATGGCAGGAAATATATTTGGATCTATTTTTAGGGTTAGTACTTTTGGGGAAAGTCATGGTGAAGCTTTAGGTGGAATTATTGACGGATGCCCTTCAGGATTAAAAATTGATATAAAAAAAATTCAAATTGAATTAAATCGTAGAAAACCAGGACAATCTTCTATAGTAACTCCAAGAAATGAATTAGACAAAGTAAATTTTTTATCTGGAATTTTTAATGGTAAAACTACTGGTGCTCCAATTGGATTTATAATATATAATAATGATTTTAAATCAAAAGATTACAATCACATTAGAAATATATATAGACCATCTCATTCAGATTTTACTTATGAAAAAAAATATGGAATAAGAGATCATAGAGGTGGAGGTAGATCATCTGCTAGAGAAACAGTTTGTCGAGTAGTTGCCGGATCTATAGCAAAACAAATAATAAAAAATATTACAATAATATCTTATGTTTCTAGTGTAGGAAATATATCATTAAAAATACCTTATCAAAAATTAGATTTATCTATGGAATCAATAGAAAATAGTCAAATAAGATGTCCAGATCCACAAACATCAAATAAAATGATTGAAAAAATTAAAAAGGTTAAAAATAGTGGAGATACAATAGGAGGAACTATAACATGTATCATTAAAAATATTCCATCAGGAATTGGAGAACCAGTATTTAATAAATTACATGCAGAATTAGGAAAAGCTATGCTTTCTATTAATGCAGTAAAAGGATTTGAATATGGAAGTGGTTTTAATGGAACAAAATTAACAGGATCTGAACATAATGATTTATTTATTTCAAACAAGAAAACTAAAACAAATTTTTCTGGGGGAATTCAAGGAGGAATTTCAAATGGAATGGATATTTACTTTAAAGTAGCCTTTAAACCAGTAGCTACTATAATGAAAAAACAAAAAACCATTGATAAATTAGGTAATTATGTTGACCTAAAAGGTATAGGAAGACATGATCCATGCGTTTTACCTAGAGCGGTTCCTATTGTTGAATCAATGACTGCATTAGTTTTAGTAGATTATTGTATGTATAAAAAATTATCTAAATATAATAATAAAATAATTTGAATAATAAACTTTTAATATCTATAGTTGGTCCAACTTGTGTTGGAAAAACGTATTTGTCTTTATTTTTAGCTAAAAATTTAAAAACAGAAATTTTGTCTAATGATTCAAGACAATTTTATAAAGAATTGAAAATAGGTACATCTAAACCAACTGTAAAAGAATTAAAATTAATTACTCATCATTTTATTGGAAATAAAAGTATTTATCAAGATTACAATGCAAAATTATTCGAAATAGATTTTTTAAACAAAATTAAAATTTTGTTTAAAAAATATAATATATTAATTATGGTAGGTGGATCTGGTTTATATGAAAAAGCTGCATTAGAAGGTTTATCTGAAATTCCTAAAATAAATTTAAATATAAGAAATGAATTAATTTTTAATTTTAAAAAAAATGGAATACAATTTTTACAAAAAGAATTAAAAACATTATATTGTTTTAACAAAAATAATATTAAAAATATAGATTTAAATAATCCAAGACGTTTAATTAGATATATAGAAATAGTAAAATCTACAGGAAAGTCTCCCTCATTTTTTTTTAAAAAAAAAAATAAAAAAAGAAATTTCAATATTATACAAATAGGTCTTTTTTTAAAAAAAGAAATTATTCATTTAAATATTAATAATAGAGTTGATAACATGATAAAAAATGGATTATTAAATGAAGTAAAAGAATTTTATTCCAATAAAAATTTAAAAAGTTTACAAACAATAGGTTATAAAGAAATTTTTAATTTTCTTGACAAAAAAAATAAATCAAAATTTGATAAAATTATTGATTTAATTAAATATAACACTAAAAAATATGCAAAAAGACAACTTACTTGGTATAAAAAAAATAAAAAAATTATATGGTATGATCCATGTCAAAAATATAAAATATTAAATTTTATAGAAAAGAAATGGGTAATACTGGATTCGAACCAGTGACCTCCTGCTTGTAAAACAGATGCTCTAAACCAAGCTGAGCTAATTACCCATAATATCAAATTTAAGTAAAAAAAATTATAATAATGTAAAAATTTCAGATACAATAAATGTACTACCACATATTAATATTAAATCATTCTTTCCTGACGATTTTTTAGCAGAAAAAAATGCTGATTTAACAGAATCAAAAAAATTTAATCTTTTTCTATTTACAAAAATTTTTTCAATTAATATTTTTAATATTTTTATATCATATTTTCTTTCTATATTAGGATGACAAAAATAATAATATGAATCATTAGGAAAATATTTAATAAATGAACTAATTTTTTTATCTTTTACAAATCCCAATACCAAATGTAGATTTTTGTATGACTCTTTTTTTAATTGAATATTAACCATTGATATTCCACTTTTATTGTGAGCTACATCACAAATAATTTTTGGATCTTCTTTTCTAATTATACTCCATCGTCCTTTAAATTTTGTATTTTTTTCTAAATTAATTAATCCTTTATTAATAGAATTTTCCGATAAAAAAATATTTTTTATTTTTAAAATATTTATTATATATAATACTAAATATTTATTTTTTTTTTGATAAAAAACATTATTTAAATAATTATCATTTTTTATTAAAAATTTTTTAGGTACAAAATAAATTGGAGAATTTTTTTTCAAAGAACACTTAAAAAAAAATTTTCTAACAATTTTAGAAACATCTTTTCCTATTACTATAGGAATAGTTTTTTTTATAATACCGGATTTTTCATTAGCTATTTTTAATTCATTGTTACCTAAAGATTCTGTATGATCTATACTAATGTTAGTAATAATAGAAATAATTGGATTTATAATGTTTGTTGAATCCAATCTTCCCCCCATTCCTACTTCAATAAGAGCTATATCAATTTTTTTTTCTTTAAAATATTGAAATGCCATTGCAGTATTCATTTCAAAAAAAGAAATTGATTCTTTTTCTAAAAAAAATTTATTTTTTTTTATAAAATTTATAATAAAATTCTTATCTATATAATTTCCATTACAAGAAATCCTTTCTCTAAAATCAATTAAATGTGGAGAAGTAAATGCTCCTACTTTATAACCTTCTTCTATAAAAATAGAATATAACATATTAATAGTAGATCCTTTTCCGTTAGTACCACCAATATGAATACTTTTAAATGATTCTTGAGGATTACCAAGATATTTACAAATAGTAGTTATTCTTTCTAATCCAGGTTTATAAGTATTATTGTTTAACCCCATCTTTTGATAAGAGGGGATTTTATTTTTAATCCAATCTAAAGTTTCTAAATAATTCAATTATTAATTTTCAAAATTATTATAGCAAAAATATATTTTTTAAAAAAAATTAACTAAATTTAGTAAAATATATAAATAAAAATAAGATCTTATTTACTTACATTTTATAGAAAAAATAATAGAAGAAGATATAAAAAATGGTTTTCCTAAAAAAAAAATAAAATTCCGTTTTCCACCTGAACCAAATGGAGTATTACATATTGGACATGTTAAGGCAATTTATTTAAATTTTGAATTAGGTAAAAAATATAATTCTCCTGTTAATTTAAGATTCGATGATACTAATCCTAATAAAGAAAGTAAAAAATTTATAAAATCTATTAAAGAAGATATCCTATTTTTAGGATTTAAATGGGATAAAGAAAGCTATGCATCAGATTATTTTAAAAATCTTTATGATTTAGCAAAAACTTTAATAAAAAATAATTATGCATATATAGATGATCAACCAAAATATAAAATAAAACTTCAAAGAAAAAATTATTTTGAATCAGGAATTAATAGTAACAATAGAAATAGATCAATAGAAGAAAACTTATTTTTATTTGAAAAAATGAAAAATGGTTTTTTTAAAGAAGGATTTTGTGTATTAAGAGCTAAAATAGATATGAGTTCTTCTAATATAAATATGAGGGATCCTATAATGTATAGAATTATAAAAAAAAAACATTATAAAACTGGATATAACTGGTGTATTTATCCAACTTATGATTGGGCACATGGTCAATGTGATTATATTGAACAAATATCTCATTCTTTATGTTCATTAGAATTTGAAAATAAACGTCCATTGTATAATTGGTTTATAAAAAAAATATGTAATAACAAAAATATTAAGCCAAAACAAATAGAGTTTTCAAGATTAAATTTAAGCAATACAATAACTAGTAAAAGAAAAATACAATTTTTAATAAAAAATAAAATTATTAAATCTTGGGACGATCCAAGACTATCAACAATATCTGGTTTACGAAAAAGAGGATATACATCTACATCTATAAAAAATTTTATAAAAGAAGTAGGAGTTTCAAAAAGAAATAATACTATAGATAAATCTTTATTAGAATTCTGGATTAGAAAAGATTTGAATAAAATAACTCCTAGAATTATGGTTGTAATAAATCCAATAAAAATTACTATAACAAATTATCCAGAAAATAATGTAGAATGGATGAATGCAGAAAATAATCCTGAAAATATTAATTCAGGATTTAGAAAAATTCCTTTTTCAAAAAATTTATATATAGAGTATAATGATTTTTTGGAGAAAAAAAAAGAAAATTTTTTTCGTCTTTATATAGGAAATGAAGTTAGACTTAAAAATGCTTATATTATTAAGGCTAATTCAATAAAAAAAAATGATAATGGACTTATAAAAGAAATATATTGTACTTATGATCCACTTAGTAGATCAAAAGAATCAAAAAACAATAGAAAAATAAAAAGTACTTTACATTGGGTATCTATACAACATTCATTTATTATAAAAATAAATTTATATGAAAAACTTTTTTTAAAAAAAAATATAAATCATATAAATGAAAAAATATATGAAAATATAAATTTAAAATCCTTGAAAAAGACAATAGGATACGCCGAACCTTATTTAAAAAATATAGCTAAAGTAGGAAATCACATCCAATTCCAAAGAATTGGATATTTTTATATAGAAAAAATTAATAATAATGTAATAACTTTTAATAAAACGATTTCCTTGAAGGGCTATAAAAACAAATAGTATTTACTAAAAATTTGTATAAATATTTTCATATTCTTTTAACCCAGTTCCTGCAGGGATCTTATGTCCTACAATAACATTTTCTTTTAATCCATATAAATAATCTGTTTTACTACTTATTGCAGCTTCACTTAATACTTTAGTTGTTTCTTGAAAAGAAGCAGCAGAAATAAATGATTTTGTTTGTAAAGCTGATCTTGTAATTCCTTGTAATATTGGTCTAGCTGTTGCAGGTATTACATCTCTTATTTTAATCATTTTTTTATTGTTATATTTTAATATTGCGTTCTCGTTTCTAAAATCTCTATAATTAATCATTTCTCCTTTTTTAAAAATATTAGAATCACCAGAATCTTCAACGATTTTTAATTGAGAAATTCTATCATTTTCTTCTATAAAATCATCTTTATATTCAATATTTCCTTCCAAAAAATTAGAATCTCCTATGTCTATTACTTCTACTTTTCTCATCATTTGTAAAACTATAACTTCAAAATGTTTATCATTTATCTTAACACCTTGCAATCTATATACATCTTGTATTTCTTTTATTAAATATTCCTGAACAGCTCTAGGTCCTCTAATATTAAGAATATCATTAGGAGTTATAGCTCCATCTGATAATGGAACTCCTGCTTTAACATAATCGTTTTCTTGAACAAGTATTTGATTTGTTAATTTAACTAAATATTTTCTAATTTCTCCATTTTTAGATTCTACAATAATTTCCCTATTACCCCTTTTTATTTTTCCATGACTAACTATACCATCCATTTCTGAAACTACAGCTGGATTTGATGGATTACGTGCTTCAAACAATTCTGATAAACGTGGTAATCCACCTGTTATATCACCAGATTTAGCCGATTGTCTAGGAACTTTTACTAAAATTTTTCCTTTTTCTATTTCTTCTTCATCATCCACCATTAAATGAGCACCTACAGGTAAATTATAAATTTTTAATTCGTTATTATTACTATCGACTATTTTTAATGTAGGGATTAAATTCTTATTTCTAACTTCAGTTATTACTTTTTCTTGAAATCCTGTTTGTTCATCTATTTCTACTTGAAAAGTAACACCTTGTTCTAAATGTTGATAAGATATTTTTCCAGAAAATTCTGCAATTATTACTGCGTTATATAAATCCCATTTACATATAATATCTCCTTTCTTTATAAAACTTTTATTTTTAACATATAAATAAGCACCATATGGTATATTATTTATCATTAATATTGATGATTTATCTTCATTTAGTAATTTCATTTCTGTTGTTCTTGATACAACTATGTCAATTTTTTTTGAATTTTTATTAATTTGAACAGACTTTAAATCTTCCAATTCTATAAATCCATCATATTTACTAATTATTTTAGATGATTCTGTTATATTACCTGCAGTTCCTCCTACATGAAAAGTTCTTAGAGTCAATTGTGTACCAGGTTCCCCAATTGATTGAGCAGCTATAACCCCAACAGCTTCACCTTTTTGTACTATTTTTCCTGTTGATAAATTTCTACCATAACATTTAGCACATATTCCCATTTTTGCTTCACAAGTTAAAGGAGAACGAACTTCTATAGATAGATATCCAGATTTTTCAATATTTTTAGCTATTTTTTCATCAATAATTTCTCCAGATTTAACTATTAAAATTTTATTTTTTTCTGGATAAAAAATGTCATTTAGAGAAGTACGTCCTAATATTCTATCAGACAAAGCTTCTAATATTTCTTCATTCTTTTTTAAAGCAGATATTTCTAGTCCACGTAAAGTATTACAATCTTCTATTTTAATTATCACATCTTGTGCAGCATCTACTAATCTTCTTGTAAGATATCCAGCATCTGCGGTTTTTAATGCAGTATCAGCCAGTCCTTTACGAGCACCATGAGTAGATATAAAATATTCTAATATAGACAATCCTTCTCTAAAATTTGATAAAATAGGATTTTCAATAATTTCTCCACCAAAACCTCCAGTTTTTTGCGGTTTAGCCATTAATCCACGCATTCCTGATAATTGTCTTATTTGTTCCTTTGATCCTCTAGCTCCAGAATCTAACATCATATAAACAGGATTAAAACCATTTCTATCTTTACGCATATATCTCATTACTTTTTCAGTTAATAATGCATTAGTATTAGTCCATATATCTATAATTTGATTATAACGTTCATTATTAGTTATTAATCCCATATTATAATTTAATTTAACATTGTCTACTTTTTGTATAGCAAGTTTTACCATATCTTTTTTTTTATCAGGAATTATAATATCTCCCAATCCAAATGAAAGTCCACCCTTGAATGCGTTATAAAATCCTAATTCTTTAATATCATCCAAAAATTTGGAAGTAGTAGGAATGTCAGTTATATATAATATTTTTCCTATTATATCTCTTAATGATTTTTTAGTAAGTGATTCATTTATATAACCAACTTTTTTTGGTACAACTTGATTAAATAAAACTCTTCCCACAGTAGTTTCCACTAGTTTAGTTACTAAACTATCATTAGAACGAATATCTACCTTTACTTTAATTAATGCATGTAAATCTATTGATTTTTGATTATATGCTATTTCTACTTCTTCTGGAGAATAAAAAATACGAATTTTTCTTTTTTTTTCTTTTATTTTTTTATTATAATCAGATAAAAATATTTTAGTCATATAATATAATCCTAAAACCATATCCTGAGAAGGAACTGTAATTGGAGATCCATTTGCTGGATTTAATATATTTTGAGATGCTAACATTAATAATTTTGCTTCTAATATAGCAATATCCGATAATGGTAGATGAACAGCCATTTGATCTCCATCAAAATCTGCATTGAAAGCAGCACAAACTAATGGATGTAATTGTATTGCCTTTCCTTCTATTAATTTAGGTTGAAAAGCTTGAATTCCTAGTCTATGTAAAGTAGGGGCTCTATTAAGTAAAATTGGATGTCCTTTTAAAACATTTTCTAAAATATCCCATATAACTTCTTTTCTATTATCAATAATCTTTTTTGCTGATTTAACTGTCTTTACAATTCCTCTTTCAATTAATTTTCTTATAATAAATGGTTTATATAATTCTGCTGCCATATCTTTAGGTAATCCACATTCGTGTAATTTTAAATGTGGGCCAACTACTATAACAGATCTAGCTGAATAATCTACTCTCTTTCCAAGTAAATTTTGTCTAAAACGACCTTGTTTTCCTTTTAATGAATCAGATAAAGATTTTAAAGGACGATTTGCTTCTGATTTTACTGCTGAAACTTTTCTTGAATTATCAAATAAAGAATCTACTGATTCTTGTAACATTCTCTTTTCATTTCTTAAAATTACTTCAGGAGCTTTTATTTCTATTAGTCTTTTCAAACGATTATTTCTTATTAATACACGACGATATAAATCTGTCATATCAGACGCAGCATACCTTCCACCATCTAAGGGGACTAATGGTCTTAATTCTGGAGGAATAACTGATAAAATATTTATAATCATCCAAGATGGATTACCCCCATTTTTTTTTCCTTCTTTAAAAGATTCTACTACTTGTAATCTTTTTAAGGCATCTATTCTTCTTTGTTTAGAAGTTTCATTAAAAGATTGATTTCTTAATTTTTCAGATAATAAATCTAAATCAATTCTATTCAATAAACTCTTAACGCATTCAGCCCCCATTTTTGCAATAAATTTATTTGGATCTGAATCATCTAGATTTTTATTAGATTTTGGAAGTTTATCTAAAATATTTAGATATTCTTCTTCAGATAAAAAATCTCCTTTCTCATAAGATTTTCCATCTAAACGTGTAGCAATTCCTCCTTGTATAACAACATATCTTTCATAATATATTATCATTTCTAATTTTTTGGATGAAAGTCCTAATAATGATCCAATTTTATTTGGAGAAGAACGAAAACACCATATATGAACAACAGGAACAACAAGGTTTATATGACCCATTCGTTCCCTTCTAACTTTTTTTTCAGTAACTTCAACACCACATCTGTCACAGATTATTCCTTTATATCTAATTCTTTTATATTTTCCACAAGCACATTCATAATCTTTAACAGGTCCAAAAATTCTTTCACAAAATAATCCATCTCTTTCTGGTTTATGTGTTCTATAATTTATAGTTTCTGGTTTCAGAACTTCTCCATTAGATTCTTTTAATATAGCTTCTGGAGAAGCTAATCTAATTGTTATTTTATTAAATTTTTTGTTTTTGTTCATATATTTAATTAAACAATGGAATTTTTATAAATTTTATATTTTTATTCTTCTAAATTGATATCTAATCCTAACCCTTTTAACTCATAACATAATACATTAAAAGATTCTGGACTATTTGGTGTAGGCATTTCAGTACCTTTTACTATAGATTCATAAGTTTTAGCTCTTCCAACAACATCATCAGATTTAACTGTTAGTATTTCTCTTAAAATATTAGACGCTCCAAAAGCCTCTAACGCCCACACTTCCATTTCACCAAATCTTTGTCCTCCAAATTGAGATTTTCCTCCTAAAGGTTGTTGTGTTATTAAAGAATATGGGCCTATAGAACGAGAATGCATTTTATCATCTACCATATGTCCTAATTTTAACATATATATATATCCTACAGTAGCTGGTTGATCAAATTTTTCTCCTGTTGCTCCATCAAATAAATATGTAGTTCCAAATTTAGGAATACCAGATTTTTTAGTATAATTAGATATTTGATTAATTGTTGCCCCATCAAATATAGGAGTAGAAAATTTTACATTTAATTTATATCCTGCCCAACCTAATACAGTTTCATATATTTGACCTATATTCATCCTAGAAGGGACTCCAAGTGGATTAAGTACTATGTCCACAGTAGTTCCATCTTCTAAAAAAGGCATATCTTCTACTCTAAGTATTTTAGCTACTACACCTTTATTTCCATGTCTTCCTGCCATTTTATCTCCTACTTTTAACTTTCTTTTTTTTGCGATATAAACTTTTGCCATTTTAACAATACCAGATGGTAGTTCATCACCTACCATAATAGAAAATTTTTTATGTTTTAAACTGCTATTCAATTCATTTATTGATATCATATAATTATGAAATATTTCTGATATTAAATTATTTATTTTATTATTATCAGTCCATTTATCACAATAAATTTCTGTGTAATCTAATATTTTATCTAATATTTTTTTATTAAAGATTTCTCCATCATTTATGATTTTTTTATCATTTTTATCATAAATAGAACTAAAACATTTTTTTTTATTTAAAATATAATTTAATTTTTCTATTAGTTTTTCTCTTAAATTAGAAAATTTATTTTTGTATTCTTTTTCTAATGAATTTATTAATATTTTATCTTTTTCTCTAGAAGATTTATTTTTTATACTTCTAGTAAAAAGTTTTGTATCTATTACTATTCCAAACAAAGAAGGTTCTGCTCTTAAAGATGCATCTTTAACATTTCCTGCTTTATCTCCAAAAATAGCTCTTAATAGTTTTTCTTCTGGTGTAGGATCTGATTCCCCCTTAGGTGTAATTTTACCAATTAATATGTCTCCTGGTTTTACTTCAGCTCCAACTCTAATTATTCCATTTTCATCTAAATTTTTAGTAGCTTCTTCACTAACATTAGGAATGTCATTTGTCAACTCTTCCATTCCTAATTTTGTATCACGAACTTCTAAAGAATATTCATCTATATGAATAGAAGTAAACCAATCTTCGCTAACTACTTTTTCAGAAATTAAAACAGCATCTTCAAAGTTATATCCATTACAAGGAATAAATGCTGCTTTTAAATTTCTTCCTAATGCTAATTCTCCGTTTTCTGTAGCATATCCTTCACATAATATTTGTCCCTTTTTTATTTTTTCTCCTTTTTTAACAATAGGTTTTAAATTAATGCACGTATTTTGATTAGTTTTTCTAAATTTTATTAGGTCATAACTTTTTATATTAGAATTAAAACTAATTAACTTTTCTTTTTCTGTTATATTATAACGAACTATTATTTTTTTGGAATCCATATATTCTACTATACCATTTTTTTCTGCATTAATTAATATTCTTGAATCTTTTGCAACTTGTTTTTCTAATCCAGTTCCAACTATTGGGGATTCAGGTATTAATAAAGGAACAGCTTGACGCATCATATTTGAACCCATTAATGCTCTATTTGCGTCATCATGTTCTAAAAATGGTATCAAAGAAGCAGAAATAGATGCTATTTGATTAGGAGCAATATCTATATAATCAATTTGATTAGATTCTACAATTGGAAAATCTCCATCTTTTCTTGCTATAATTCTGTTAGAAATAAAATTTCCATTTCTATTTATAGAATTTGCTTGAGCTATAGTTTTTCCTTCTTCTTCTTCTGCACTTAAATATTTTACAAATTGTAATAGATCAACTTTATTATTTTTTACTATTCTATAAGGAGTTTCAACAAATCCCATACTGTTTATTTTTGCAAAAACAGATAATGAAGATATTAATCCTATATTAGGCCCTTCCGGTGTTTCTATAGGACATAATCTTCCATAATGAGAATAATTAACATCTCTTACTTCAAATCCAGCCCTTTCTCTTGATAATCCTCCAGGTCCTAAGGCTGATAATCTTCTTTTATGAGTAATCTCAGATAATGGATTTGTTTGATCCATGAATTGAGATAATTGATTTGTTCCAAAAAAAGTATTTATAACTGATGATAAAGTTTTAGCATTTATTAAATCAACCGGCATGAAAACTTCATTATCGCGAACATTCATTCTTTCTCTTATAGTTCTAGCCATTCTAGCTAATCCTATATTGAATTGTGTATAAAGTTGTTCTCCAACGGTTCTAACTCTTCTATTAGATAAATGATCTATATCATCTATTTCTTTTTTAGAATTAAATAAATCATTTAAATGATTTATTATAGCTATAATATCTTTTTTTGTTAAAACTAAATAATTTTGATCTATATTCAATCCAAGTCGTTTATTTAAACGATATCTACCAACTGCCCCCAAACTATATCTATTATCAGAGAAAAATAATTTGTTTATAATATTTCTAGCAGTTTCTTCATCAGGGGGTTCAGTATTTCTTAATTGTCTATATATATATTCTATTGCTTCTTTTTCAGAATTTGTAGGATCTTTATGTAAAGTATTGTATATAATAGAATAATCTTTTTTCTTTCCACTTTTTTTATGTAAAAAAATAGTTTTTATATTATGATTAATAATTATATCTATATGTTCTTGTTTTAATAAAGTATCTCTTTCTATAAGAACTTTATTCTTTTCTATTGTAATTACTTCCCCAGTATCTTCATCTACAAAATCTTCATGCCATATTTTCAATACTCTTTCAGCTAAAATTCTATTTAAAATAATTTTTGTATTATTTTTTTTTATTTTTACTTCTTCTGATAAATTAAATATTCTTAATATATCTTTATCCCTTTCATATCCTATAGCTCTTAATAGAGTAGTCATAGGTAATTTTTTTTTTCTATCTATATACGCATACATTATATTATTTATATCAGTTGCAAATTCTATCCATGATCCTTTAAATGGTATAATTCTTGCTGAATATAATTTTGTACCATTTGCATGATGAGATTGTCCAAAAAAAACTCCAGGAGAACGATGTAATTGAGACACAATAACTCTTTCTGAACCGTTAAATATAAAAGAACCAGATGGTGTCATATAGGGACATGTTCCTAAGTATACATCTTGATATACTGTTTCAAAGTCTTCATGTTCTGGATCGGTACAATACAATTTTAATTTTGCTTTTAATGGAACGCTATATGTTAATCCTCTTTCAATACATTCTTCTATAGAATACCTTGGAGTATCTATTGAATAACCTTTAAATTCTAAAACAAATGAATTTCTTGCATCAGAAATAGGAAAATTATCCATAAATGCTTTAAATAAACCTTCATTTTTCCTATTTTTTTGTTTAGTATCTAATTGAAAAAATTCTTTAAATGATTTAATTTGAATATTTAAAAAATCTGGATAATCTACTTGTTTTGCAAGTGATGAAAAAATTATTCTTTTTGATATTTTATCTGTATTCACTAGTAAATTTATATTTTTTATTTAAGCTCAATTTGAGCCCCTATATTTTCGAATTTTTCTTTTAAAATATCTGCTTCTTTTTTACTAATAGATTCTATAATAGTATTAGGTATATTGTCTACTAAATCTTTAGCTTCTTTGAGCCCTTTTCCAGTAATTTCTTTAACTAATTTAACTACAGAAAGTTTAGAACTACCAATAGATTTTAAAACAATATTAAATGTACTTTTTTCTTCGTTTTCATTATTATCTTTATTTTTATTATTTGAATTAGTTTGTAATTTTTGAAATACCTGTGGTTCTATTCCATATTTTTTTTTTAGAATTTCCGTTAGTTCATTAACTTGTTTTATAGTCAAATTAACTAATTGTTCTGCTAATTTTTCTATCATTTTAACTTTTTTTTACAATTTTATATTTTTTTAACTATTTAGTAGATAAAGATTTTAAAATATTATATATCTTATTTGATGAATTCGATAATGATGAAATAATATTTTTTAAAGTAGCTTTCAAATTATATAATATATCAATAATTAAATCTTCTTTAGATTTAATATTTATAAGTAAATCTAAATCTTTATTTCCAATATAAAAATCATTTTGAACATATGCTATTTTCAAAATAGGATTTTTCATCTTTTCTTTATAATGAAATTCCTTAATAATTATTGATACAATTTTTCCTAAATTTTTTTTTGAAAATAAAATACTAGTATTTTTTTTTAAAAAAGGTAAAAATGATTCAAATTTTTTATTTTTTTTTATAGATTTTTTTAATAAAGAATTTTTTATAACTTTCATTTGAATTCCATTTTTATGAAAATTTTTTCTTAAAAAAAATGTTTGATTTGCATTTAAATTAAAAAAATCCATTAAATATATAGTATTGCTACTGGATAGTATTTTATCTAAATTTAATAAAATATTTTTTTTATTATCCTTATTTTTTTTCATATAAAAACGTTTTATGATCAAGTATAATGCTATTACTCATAGTAGTTGATAAATAAACATTTTTTATAAAAAAATTTTTTTTAATAAATTCTTTGATAAAAACAATTATATTTTCTAATATAGAATTATTAGAAAAAGATTTTCTTCCAATTGAAGAATTAACAATACCGTATTTATCTGATTTAAAAAATATTCTTCCAGAAATAATATTTTTTATTGAAATTTCTGGATTTAAAGAAATAGTTTCTTCTTTATTATTTGGCATTAATCCTTTTTGCCCCAAAATTTTACTTATAATATTTACTTTATTCATAACAGATGGCATAGAAACTACAATATTTATTTTATTATCCCACCATCCTGAATTAATTTTATCTATATAATGTAATCCTACATAAGTAGCTCCAAATTCTTTAGATTTTAATTCTTTATCTTTAGTAACTATAGCCAATATATAATTTTTCTTTCCTGTACCATTGGGTAAATCAATTATACCTCTTATTATAGAATTATTTTCTTTTTTATTTTTTTTTAAACGAATTGATATATCTATAGATTCATTAAATTTAGCAAAACTAATTTTTTTTATTATTGATATAGATTCCTCTAAAGAATATTTTTTGTCAAAAACATTTAATAAATATTTTTTTCTATTTTTAGTTAATTTTTTTTTTGACATAATTTCAATAAATTTCAATACCCATTGATTTTGCTGTTCCAGTTATTATAGATATAGCGCTTTCAATAGAAAAACAATTTAAGTCACTCATTTTTTTTTCAGCAATTAATCTTATATCATTTAAACTTATTTTTCCAATTTTAATACGATTAGGTTCTTTAGACCCCCTTTTTTTTTTTAAAATTTCTAATAAAAAAAAGGATACAGGAGGACTTTTTATTTTAAAAGAAAAAGATTTATCATCATATACAGTTATTGTTACTGGACAAATCATTCCATTTTTATTATTTGTAACTGAATTATATTGTTTACAAAATTCCATTATATTTACACCAGAACTTCCTAATATTGGTCCAATAGGTGGAGCTGGGGTAGCTTTTCCTCCATTTATTTCTTGAATTTTAATTTTCTTAATAATTTTCTTATTAATCATAATAATTTTAAATTTTTTCTATCTGTGTAAAATTTAATTCTAATGGAGTTTTTCTTCCAAAGATTAAAACTGCTAATTCTAGTTTTTTCTTTTCTTCATTTATTTTCTCTATAGTCCCATTAAATCCATTAAATGGCCCATCTATAACTTTAATTGTTTCTCCGACTACAAAAGATAAATTTATATTTTTGTATGAATTAGAAAGATCTTCCATTTTTCCTAACATTTTACTTATTTCTTCTTTTCTCATAGGAACTGGATTTGATTTAGTTCCTTTTCCTTCACCTAAAAATGTTATAACACCAGGTACATTTCTAATAGCATGTAAAGCCTCTCCATCTAAATTTGCCTCTATCATTACATAACCTGGATAATATGCTTTCTCTCTATAAATTCTTTTACCTTTTCTCATTTTAATAATTTTTTCTATTGGAACTAAAATTTTTCCTATTTCGTTCTTAAATCCATTATTAATCAATTCATTTTCTATGTAAAATTTTATTTTATTTTCTTGTCCACTAATGGTTTTAATTACATACCATTTTTTTTCTATATCACTCATTATATAATATAATTATAAAGAAAAAAATTTTTTAATTAAAAAAATAAAAAAAACATCTATTCCATATAAAAATATGGATAAAAATACAGAACAAAAAATAATTAATATAGTTGAATTTTGTAATTCATACCATTTTGGCCAAGTAATATAATAAAAAAATTCTTTATAAATTTCATAAAAAAAATTATTTTTTTTCATAATAAAAACATTATTATACCTAATTATTCAAAATATTTTTTAACTGTTTTTTTTATTAGCACGGATGGTAAGAATCGAACTTACGACCTTCGGTTTTGGAGACCGACGCTCTTCCTATCTAAGCTACATCCGTTCACTATTATTAATTTATAATATCTGTAACTTGTCCAGCTCCAACTGTCTTTCCCCCTTCCCTAATAGCAAATCTTAATTTGTTACTTAAAGCAACAGGTTGATGCAATTTAACTAACATAGTTATGTTATCTCCAGGCATAACCATTTCTGTCTCTTTTGGTAGGTTTATTTCTCCTGTAACATCAGTTGTTCTTAAATAAAATTGAGGTCTATATTTATTATGAAATGGTGTATGTCTTCCACCTTCTTCTTTTGTTAGAATATAAACTTCAGCTTTAAATTCTTTATAAGGTTTTATAGTTTCAGGTGATGAAATTACCATTCCTCTACGGATATCTTTTTTTTCTATACCACGCAATAATAATCCTACATTATCTCCAGCTTGTCCTCTATCTAATATCTTTCTAAACATTTCAACACCAGTTATCGTAGAAGATAATTTTTCTTTTCCCATTCCTATTATGTCAACCGTATCACTAGTATTAATTATTCCACTTTCTATTCTTCCAGTAGCAACAGTTCCTCTTCCAGTTATAGTAAAAACATCTTCTATAGGCATTAAAAATGGTTTATCCATTTTTCTAACAGGAATTGGGATATAATCATCTAATATATTCATTAAATTTTTAATTTCTTCTATCCATTTTTTTTCTCCATTCAATGCTCCCAAAGCTGATCCTTTTATTATTGGAATTTTATTTCCATCATATTCATATTTTGTAAGTAATTCTCTAATTTCCATTTCTACTAGTTCTAATAATTCAGGATCATCTATTTGATCAACTTTATTTATAAAAACTACGATTTTAGGAACTCCTACTTGACGTGCCAATAAAATATGTTCTCTAGTTTGAGGCATAGGCCCATCCGTAGCTGCAACTACTAAAATAGCTCCATCCATTTGTGCAGCTCCTGTTATCATATTTTTGACATAATCTGCATGTCCAGGACAATCCACATGTGCATAATGTCTTTTTAACGTTTCATATTCAACATGAGAAGTATTAATAGTAATACCTCTAGCTTTTTCTTCTGGAGCATTATCAATAGCATCAAAACTTTTTTCTTCTGCTAATCCTTCTTTTGATAAAACTTTTGTAATTGCTGCAGTTAAAGTAGTTTTCCCATGATCTACATGCCCCGTAGTTCCTATATTTAAATGTGGTTTATCTCTTTTAAATTTTTCTTTTGCCATACAGTAAGTATTATTTAAGTTGAGTTAAAATAAAAAGCCAACGGCGGGAATTGAACCCGTGACCTCTTCCTTACCAAGGAAGTGCTCTCCCACTGAGCTACATTGGCCAATACATCGTACTTTAGAGCGGAAGACGGGATTCGAACCCGCGACATTCAACTTGGAAGGCTGAAGCTCTACCAAACTGAGCTACTTCCGCTAACATAATAAAAAAAATGGGGAGAGCAGGATTCGAACCTGCGAAGACGTAAGCCAACAGATTTACAGTCTGTCCTCGTTAACCAAGCTTGAGTATCTCCCCATAATTATTTAAGCCGGTGGAGGGATTCGAACCCACGACCCCGAGATTACAAATCACGTGCTCTAACCAACTGAGCTACACCGGCAGATTAAATACGTAATAATGTAATAATTGTAATAATAAAAATAAAAAAATAATACAAATCTATAGAGATTTTTATAATTATCAAAAATAAATAAATGTTAAAAAAAATTCACTTTATTAATTTTTTTTTTAAAAAAAAATATTAAAATAATTCCAATAAATATTGCCGCATCAGATAAGTTAAAAACAGGTTTAAAAAATTTGAAATTATATCCACCAATAAAAGGAATAGATTTAGGAAAAATAAAATCTATTATAGGAAAATAAAATATATCAACTACACATCCTTCCATTAAGGAAGAATAACCATTTTTAGTAAAAAAATTTAATTTAGATATACCTGAATAAGAAACCCATTTTCCATATTCTTTACTATATATAGTTCCAGTATTAAATAATTTACCATAAATAAAACTATCTAAAAAATTACCTATAGAACCTGATAATATAAAACTAATAGGTATTGATAAATAATTATTAATATTTTTTCTTTCATTTTTTATATAAAAAAATAATATAAATAAAACTAAAAAAAATCTTATAATACTTAATAATATTTTTCCATTATAACCAGAAGAAATTATTATTCCATATAACATACCAGGATTTTCTATAAAAAAAATCCTAAAAAAAGAAAAAATATAATATCCATTACCCAATTCAAAATGGGTTTTTACATAAATTTTCAAAAATTGATCAACCAATATTATTGGTAAAATAATTAAAAAAAATTTTCTCAAATATAATTATACTTTTTTATTTTTATAAATATATATTTATCTTCAATATAAAATTTTGATCCTTCTTTTTTATTCCATATAAAAATATTTTTAGACAATGTTTCTTTGCACAACAATAATTTATTACAATTTATTATAAGATTAATATATTTATTTTTTGTATTAATATATATTAATATTTTTTCTAATACATGAAAATTTTCTTTTTTTCTTAATTCTTGTATATATCTAATTAAATCTCTAATTATTCCTTCTTTTTTAAGAGATTCTGTAATCTTTAAATCTAAAGCAACAGTTATATTATTATCAAATGATATTGCCCAATTTTTTATATATTTTGTTGATATTATTACATCTTCCAAAAGAAGATTAAATTTTTTTTGTGATTTTGTATTTATAATAATTTTTTTATTTTTTTCTAAATTTTTTATATCAACTTGTGTTAAGTTATTAATTAAATATGATATTTCTTTTGTATTTTCTCTAAATTTTTTTCCTATAGATCTATAATTAGGTTTAATATATTTAAAAAGCTCAATAATTTTAAAAGATGAAGGAAATTTTATTTTTTTTACATTTGATTCTTTTAATATAATATATGATATTTTTTTTAAATGATTATATTTATCATTTTTATTACAAATTACCATTACATTTTCTAATGGTTGACGAATTTTTATATTATTCTTCTTTCTAATAGAAAGAATCATATTTACTATTTTTTTAGCTAAAGACATTTTATATTCTAAATCACTATTTACCAAATTAATATTATAAATAGGATAAAGACTAAGATGTACACTTATGAAGTTTTCTTTATTAGTAATAGAATTTAAATTAACATAAATAATTTCTGAAAAAAATGGAACTATTGGTGATATTATTTTTGATACAGAAATTAGACAAGTATAAAGAACTTGATATGCAGAAATCTTATTTTTTGTATATTTTTCTTTCCAGAATCTTCTTCTGCAAATTCTTATATACCAATTACTTAGATTATTTATTACAAATGATGTTACTAAACGAGTGACTTTGTTTGGATTATAATTATTGTAAGATTTTTCTGTATCTTTTATAAGATTATTTAATTTAGAAATAATCCACAAATCCATATCATTATAGTTATCTATACAATCTTTTTCTTTGTAGGAAAATCCGTCTATATTTGCATACATTGTAAAAAATGAATAAACATTATATAATGTTCCAAAAAATCTTTTTATTACAGTATTAATTCCATATACATCAAATTTTGAATTATCCCATGGTTCTGAATTTGATACAATATACCAACGTATAGCGTCTGGTCCATAGTTATTTATTAAATTTATTGGATCTATAGTGTTTCCTTTACTCTTTGACATTTTTTGTCCATTTTTATCCAAAACTAATCCTGTAGAAACAACATTTTTATAAGATATAGATCTAGATATAGCACAACTAATAGTATGTAAAGAAAAAAACCATCCTCTAGTTTGATCTAATCCTTCTGAAATAAAATCTGAAGGAAATAATATATTTTTTTCTATTATATTTTTATTTTCAAATGGATAATGAAATTGAGCATATGGCATTGATCCTGAATCGAACCATACATCAATTAAATCTGGATCTCTTTTCATAGGTTCTCCTTTAGAAGAGACTAATATTATTTTATCCAAAACATGTTTATGTAAATCTATATTTTTATAGTTTTCATCGCTCATATCATTTAACTTAAATTTTTCTAAAATATTATAGGACATAATTCCATTTTTTATAGATTTTTTAATTTCTAAAATTAATTCTTTAATAGATCCTATAACTATTTTTTCTTTTCCACTTTTGTTTTTCCATATAGGTAATGGTGTCCCCCAAAATCTAGATCTAGATAAATTCCAATCCTTTATATTTTTTAACCATGAATTAAATCTATTATTTTTCTTATTATGAGAATTTGAATACCAATTAATTTTATTATTTAAATCAATCATTTTATCTTTTATACTAGTAGTTTTAAAAAACCATGAATATAATGGATAATAAATTATAGGTCTTTCTGTTCTCCAACAATGTGGATAAAAATGTTTATAATTTTCTGATTTAAATATTTTATTTTCTTTTTTTAGTAATGAAATAATTTTATTTTCAACAGAAAATGTTTCATTTTTTTTTGGATTAAATTCTTTTTTTATGTATTTTTCACTTAATCCATGAGGAAAATTATTTATAAATTTACCTTGAAAATCTACTAAAGGAACAAGTTTATTGTTTTGTAAAACAATCATAGAAGGAATATTATATTTTTTAGAAATTAAAAAATCTTCTAATCCAAAAGTTGGAGATATATGAACTATACCTGTACCTTCATTTATATCTATGAAATCACAATTAACAATTTTAAAAGCATTATTATAATTATAATAGGGTTTAAACCATGGAAGTAATTGCTCATATCTACTATTAAATAAATATTTTCCTTTAAATTTTAAAATTTTAAAATATGGAATTTTTTCTTTATATATTAATTTAATGGATTTATGATTAGATATTTCATAATACTTATTTGGTTCAAGTATTTTATTAATTGATTTTTCAGAAAAAATTAAATTTTCTTCACAACTATTATTAAAATTATAAATTTTAATTAGTAAATAGTCTACATTGTATCCTACAGATAACGCTGTATTAGAAGGTAAAGTCCAAGGTGTTGTTGTCCATGACAATAAATAAATATCTCCTATAATATTTTTTATTTTATTTGATAACGTATTTTTTATCAATTTGAATTTTACAATAGGAGAGACTTGTTCTACTTTTTTATAAGTCCCAGGCATATTTAACTCATGATAACTCAATCCAGTACCAGCATAAGGAGAATATGGTTGTACTGTATATCCATTATAAAGTAGATTTTTTTTATATAATTCTTTTATTATCCACCATACACTTTCTATATATTTAGAATCATAAGTTTTAAAATAATTTTTTAAATCAATCCAATAACCTATTTTATTTGTAAAATTTATCCATTTTTTTAGAGATTCATTAACAAATTTTTTACATATTTTGTTATAATCATTTATACTAATTTTTTTACCTACATCATTTTTATTTATTCCTATTTTTTTTTCTACATTTATTTCTATTGGTAATCCATGAGTATCCCAACCTGATTTTCTAAAAACAATCTTACCTTTTAAAGAATGATATCTACAAAAAATATCTTTTATAGTTCTTGATAAAACATGATGTATACCAGGATCACCATTTAATGATGGAGGACCTTCATATAATACATATTTATAACTATTTTTATTATTAAAATTTTTTAAAAAATTATCCTGAATTTTTTGAAAAAGTTTGTAATCTTTCCAATATTTATCAATATTGTTATATATTTTTTTTAAATCTAATTTTTTATATTCTAGAAATTTTTCTGACATAAAAATTTTTTAATAAGAAATTCTAGTTTTGAATATATATTAATAATGAATAAAAACGATAATAATAAAAAAGAAGAAACTCCATTAATTAAACAATATAATAATATAAAAAATAAATATCCAAATGCTATTTTATTATTTCAAGTTGGAGATTTTTATGAAACTTTTGGAAAAGATGCAATTATATGTTCTAATATATTAAATATAATTTTAACAAAACGATCTAAATACATAACACATTTAGCTGGATTTCCTTGTCATTCTTTAAATAATTATTTACCTAAACTAATACGTAATGGTTATAGAGTAGCAATTTGCAATCAACTAGAAGAACATAATAATAATAAAAACATTGTAAAAAGAGGTGTAGTAGAATTAATTACTCCAGGAATTAATATAGATGATAATTTATTAGAAAGTAAATCAAATAATTTTTTAGCATCTATTCATATGGAAAAAAATATTTTTGGATTAAGTTTTTTAGATATTTCTACTGGAGAATTTTTTATAGTAGAAGATAACGAAAAAAACATATTTCAATACATAAAAAATTTTCAACCAAATGAAATAATTTTTCAAAAAAAACAAAGATTTTTTTTTGAAAAATTATTAAAACATATAATATATTCAAAATTTTTAATGAATGATTGGTTGTTTAATTATCAATTTTCATATGAAAAATTAATATCACATTTTAAAACAAATTCTTTAAAAGGATTTGGAATTAATGACATGAAAGTAGGAATAATTTCTGCAGGTTCAATATTATCTTATGTACATGACTCTCATCATATAAACATTCAACATATATCTACTATACATAGGATAGAAAAAAAAAATTTTATACACATAGATGATTATACATTCAAAAATTTAGAAATATTTAAACCATTAAATAAAAATGGAAAATCATTATTGGATATAATAGACAATACTATTACTCCAATGGGTGGAAGATTATTAAAAAATTGGATTTTATTCCCCTTAACAAATATTGATCATATAAATGATAGACTTTTTTCAGTAAAAGAATTATGTATATATAATGATATACGCATGTTTATTATTAATAAACTTAAATCTATTCGTGATATAGATAGAATAATATCAAGGATTGTTATGGGAAAAACTAATCCAAAAGAAATATTAGTTTTAGATAAATCAATAAACTCTATAGAAAAATTAAAAAAAATAAAATTACCTGAAAAAATAAAAAAAATTAAGTCAATTATAAATCTTATACAAGATTGTAGTTACATACATATATATATTAACGATATAATTGATATTAATTCAAATTATAAAATTAATAAAGGAAAAGATTTTTTTATAAAGGAAGGAGTTTCTAAAAAATTAGATAACTTTCGTAAGTTATATTTTTTTCAAAAAGAACATTTAGAAAATCTTTGTATTAAAGAACAATCTAAAATAGGTATAAAAAAAATTAAAGTAGTTTATAATAATACATTTGGATATTTATTTGAAATAAATAAAAAGTATAAAAAAAAAATTCCATCATATTGGATTCAAAAACAAATTCTATCTAATTCTATTAGATATAGTAGTAAAGAATTAATAAATTATGAATCTAATATTATTAATGCTGAAAAAAATATTTTTATTATAGAAAAATTTATATTTAAAAATTTGATAAAAAATATATTAACATATATAAAAAAAATACAAAATAATTCAAAAATAATATCTGAATTAGATATTTTATGTTCTTTTTCATTATCTGCATTAGAAAATAATTATTCAATGCCTTTTATAAGTAAATCTAATAAATTAGATATTATTAATGGTAGACATCCAGTTATAGAAAGAAATTTTTTTTTAAAAAATTGTTATATACCAAATAATATTAAACTTAATAAAAATAATCAACAAATTATTATTATAACTGGCCCTAATATGTCAGGTAAATCCGCAATTTTAAGACAAACTGCTATTATAATATTAATGTCGCATATTGGAAGTTTTATTCCTGCTGATAAAAATACTAAAATAGGAATAATAGATAAAATTTTTAGTAGAATTGGATCATCTGATAATATTTCATTAGGAGAATCAACGTTTATGGTTGAAATGAATGAAACTTCTAATATATTAAATAATATAACTAAAAATAGTTTTATTATTTTAGATGAGATAGGAAGAGGAACAAGTACCAATGATGGTATTTCAATAGCTCAATCTATTATTGAATTTTTACATGAAAGTAAATTAAAACCATTTACTTTATTTGCTACTCATTATCATGAACTAAATAATATTTATTTATCTTTAGAAAGAGTAAAAAATTATCATATATCCGTAAAAAAATATAATAATAAAATTATTTTTATAAGAACATTAAAACCAGGAGTAACAAGTCATAGTTTAGGAATACATGTCGCTAAAATGTCAGGTATGCCTAAAAAAATAATTGATAGAGCAAATACAATTTTAAAAAAAATTACTAAAAATAGTAATACTATAAAAAAAGTTTTTTCTTATATAAAAGACATAAAAGATATAAATTCCTTATATAGTAAAAATATTGCAATAAAAATAATAAAAATAATATTAAATAAATAATAATTAATTTAATTATTTGCTATAAAAATCTTTTTGAATTAGATTTGTTTTATAAAGCGAGAATAACTCAGCTGGTAGAGTACGACCTTGCCAAGGTCGGAGTCACGGGTTCGAATCCCGTTTCTCGCTTATTTTTATCCGGGTGGTGGAATTGGTAGACACACAGGACTTAAAATCCTGTGATCATTTTGATCATACGGGTTCGAGTCCCGTCCCGGGTATTTTTATATCAAAATCCAGAATAATTAGGAGATTCTTTTGTTATTCTAACACTATGTGGATGACTTTCTCTTAATCCAGAATTAGTAATTTTTACAAACTTTCCTTTCTTAATTAATTCTTTAATATTAGATACACCACAATAACCCATTCCAGACCGTAATCCACCACAAATTTGATAAATAACATCTTTCATTTTTCCTTTATATGGAACTATAGCTTCTACACCTTCTGGAACAATTTTTTCATTAAACTGAAAATATCTATCTTTACTTCCTTTATTCATAGATAATAAAGATCCCATTCCTACATAAGTTTTAAATTTTCTTCCATGATATATCACTTCTTCTCCAGGGGATTCATCAGTTCCAGCAAATAAACTACCTATCATTACTGAATTAGCTCCAGAAGCTATTGCTTTTACAATATCTCCTGAATATCTAATACCACCATCAGAAATAACACTTATGTTTCTAGTTTTAGAATATTCATAAACATCGTTAATTGCTGTAATTTGAGGCATTCCTACTCCAGCCACAATTCTTGTTGTACATATAGATCCAGATCCAATTCCCACTTTTAAAATAGAAGAACCAGCGTCTATTAAATCTTTAGCGCCTTCTTTTGTTACTACATTTCCAACCAATAATGGTATTTCAGGAAAAAAATAACGAATTGATTTTATTATTTTAATAATACTAGATGAATGACCATGAGCAGAATCTATGGTTATTAAATCAACTTTAACTTTGATTAAAGATTCTACTCTATTTAAGGTTTCTTTATCAATTCCTACTGCTGCTCCTACCCTTAATTTACCTTTTGAATCTTTGCATGCATTAGGATATTCAATAACATTATCAATGTCTTTAATAGTTATTAGTCCTTCTAACTTATTAAATTCATTTACAATAGGTAGCTTCTCTATTCTTCCTTCAAGAAGGATATTCTTTGCATTTTTTATAGTTACATCTCTTGTTGATGTTATTAATTTTTTTGTCATAATATCTTCTACGGAAGTGTCTAAATTTATTCTATACTTAATATCCCTTTTTGTAATTATTCCTAATAAATAATTATCTTTTTCTATAACAGGTAATCCTGAAATTCTGTACTTCATCATGAGATCTTTAGCATGTTTTAATGTAGAATTCTTATATAAAGTAATAGGATCATCTATAATTCCATTTTCATATCTTTTAACTTTATAAACTTCTTTTGTTTGATTTTCTATATCCATATTTTTATGGATTATGCCAAGACCACCTTCTCTAGCAATAGAAATTGCTAGAGAAGATTCCGTTACTGTATCCATAGCGGAACTTAATATAGGTATATTTAAAGTAATATCAGAAGTTATAGATGTTTTAAGAGATACTTCTGATGGAAGAATAGAAGAATAAGATGGAATAAGTAAAACATCATCAAATGTCAATGCTTCTTTTAGAATCTTTTTATTTAAAGACATAATTTTTTTTTGTTTTATTAAACAACTTTTTTTAAAGAAAATTAAATTGTAACATTCTTATTTTCAATTAAAAGAATAAAAATTATAATTTAATTTATTATTATATAAAAAAACACAAATAATTATATATTTTTTCATTTCAAATTTTTATATAAATTTGTCCAGTATGTGTAACAATTGAAATATTATTTGATTATGATGAAAAAATTAAGAATTGCTTTTACAACAATCTTGTTAGCTACATTTTTATTTACTATTAGTTGTAATAATAAAAATAAAAACAATGAAAATAATCCTTCTACAACAGAAGAAGATAAATCTTCTAATGGCGGAGAAAATCAAACAGATTCAACATCTTCTACAAACACTCCACCTGCAAATTCAAACAATGAAGATTCTTCAAAAAATAATGAAGAGAATAATAATGGTAGTATAGGATCTGAAAAAGAAAAAACAACAACTTCTGAAGATAACGAAAAAGGTAACAAGTAATTGACTAAAATTAAGCAAAAAAAGGAAATAATTATTCGTATTTACGAAGTATTTACTAATTAAATATATTCCTTCTTTTTGCTTTTTTTTTATTAACTTTTTATTCTTGCCTTTTTACCTTTTAAATATCTTATATAATATATTTTAGATCTTCTTACTTTTCCATATTTATTTATTTCTATTTTTTTTATATTTGGTTGATTAATTATAAATATTCTCTCTACAGAGATTCCCATACTTATTTTTCTTATAGTAAATGTTTTTGTTAATCTTTTTCCTTGTTTTTTTATTACTATACCCTTAAATGATTGAATTCTTTTTTTATCACCTTCTTTAATTTCAAAAAATACAGTTATAGTGTCTCCAGAATTGAATAAAGGAATATCATTTTTTGGTATAAATTTTTCTTCTACATATTTTATAATATTTTGTGACATTATATATTTTTTTTTATTTCGTTTATAATTTCTTTAGTTAATAAATTGGATCTATTATTTGAGATAGGACTTTCTGAATATATCCTTATAATATTTTCAGTTTTAGATTTTCTAACGTGAATCCATTCATTATTTGGAAAATAAATTTTTATACCATCATTACAGTCTATATTATTTTTAATATATTTTTTCTTTATTTTTTTTAAAAAAAAATTATAATTAAATGATAAATTAACTGTTTTTTTAGACATAAAATAAATAGGATATGTTTTTTTTAGTTTATATAAAGAAGTACATTTTAATTTATATAAATGAGTTATTAATAATGCGATTCCAATCAAGGCATCTCTTCCATAACGTATTTTAGGATAAATAATACCTCCATTTCCTTCACCACCAATTATAGCATTATATTCTTTCATTTTTTTTACAACATTTGCCTCTCCTATAGAAGAATAATAAAGTTTAACATTATTTTTAATACAAATGTCTTTTAATGCATGTGAAGATGATAATGTAGAAACTACAGGTCCTGATTCATTTTTTAAAATGAAATCTACAATAGATATTAAAGTATATTCTTCTCCAAAAAATTCTCCATTTTCACATATAAATACTACTCTATCTACATCTGGATCAACTGATATTCCAAAGTCAGCACCAACTTTTGGAACAATTTTACAAATTTCTTTTAGATTTTTTTTAATTGGTTCAGGATTATGAACAAAATTTCCATCAATATTACAATTAACTTTTATTACATCAATACCTAATTTTTTTAAAAGTATTGGAACAGCTATTCCACCAGTTGAATTTATACCATCTACTAATACCCTTAATTTATATTTTCTTAAATTATTTATATTATTATTTATAATAGGTATAGATAAAATTTTATTTATATGTTTTTGTATGTAACATTTTTTATAAATAATCTTCCCTAAATTTTTATTAGATACAAAATTAAAATTATTTTTTTCAACAATTTTTAGCAATTCATTAAAGTTTTTTTCTGATAAAAATTCTCCATTAGAATTAAAAAATTTTAGTCCATTCCAATTTTGTTTATTATGACTTGCTGTAATCATAATACCTCCATCAGATTTTTCTTCTATAATAGCTATACCTACTGTTGGTGTAGTAGATAATCCAATATCTACTACATTAAAACCAAGAAATTGAATAGTTACCATAATTAAATTATGGAATAAAATAGAAGAGGATCTACCGTCTCTACCTAATATTATTTTATAATTATTATTTTTTTTTTTATTTTTTTTTTTTATTAAAAAAATATATCCAGAAGAAAATTTAATTACTTCTGTAGGAGAAAAAGAATTTTCTTTTTTTCCTCCTAAAATACCTCTTATTCCAGATGAAGATTTAATAAGTACCACAAATATTATTAATATTTTTTAACAAAAATATATTTTATTTTTATTATTTAAGTTTAATAATTAACATCATCATCGTCTAAATCAATAAAATTTTCGTCATTATAAACATTATATGGTTTATTAACTATGTTATCTTTTTTTCTTTCATAATCAATAACATTTTTCTTATAATCCTCTTCCCAAACTAATGGAATAGTTTTTTTTTCTTCAATATTTATGAACTTAGATTTATCACTTATAAATTTTAATCTAAATCTTCCTAACCCCCCATTCCTATGTTTAGAAATAATTATTTCTGCTTCTCCAATGCATGAATCATTTTTTTTATCGTCATAATCCCATACTTTAAATCCATAATATTCTGGTCTATATATAAACATAACTATGTCGGCATCTTGTTCAAGAGCCCCAGATTCTCTTAAATCAGATAATAATGGCCTTTTACTTCCACCTCTAGTTTCAACTGCTCTAGATAATTGAGATAATGCTATTATGGGAATATTTAATTCTTTAGATATAGATTTTAAATTTCTAGAAATAATAGATATTTCTTGTTCTCTATTTTGAAATTTTAATCCAGATTTTGATCCCATTAGTTGTATATAATCTATTAATATCAATTTTATATTATATTTAGCAATTAAATACCTAGATTTAGTTCTCAAATTAAAAATATCTAGAGAAGGAGTATCATCTATAAATATAGGGGCATCTTTTAATCTTTCTGTTTTTTTCATTAATGAATTCCATTCTAATTCTGATAAATCAGCCTTTTTAATTTTTTCTGACGATATTTCTGTTTCTGATGAAATTAACTTTGTAATTAACTGAACTGATGACATTTCTAATGAAAAAATAATAACAGGAATTTTATGTTTAACTGAAATATTTCTAACCATAGATAACATAAATGTAGTTTTTCCCATTCCTGGTCTAGATGCTATAATAATTAAATCTGAATTTTGCCATCCAGACGTCATATAATCTAACCTATTAAATCCAGATGATATTCCTGATATTCCACTAATTCCTTTATTCTTTGTTTTTTTTATTTTTTCAATAACTTTTTTTACAAGATAATTAGTAGTTTCATATTTTTTTTTTACTAAATATTTTTGATTAACATCGAAAATTTTTGATTCTGCATAATCTATTAAAGATAAAACATCATTATTTTCTTCATAACATTTTGTTATAACTCCAGAAAAAATGTTAATCAATTTCCTTAAAATAAATTTTTTAAGAATTATTCTACTGTGATACTCTATATGTGCAGATGATACAACTTTCTGTGTTAATTTTATTAAATAATATTCACCACCTATATAATCTAATTTTCCACTTACACGTAGTTCATTTAAAACAGTATATAAATCAACTGGATTTGAATTATCATATAATTTTCGTATAGCTAAATATATATATTTATGTTCTTTTCTATAAAAAATATCAGGAAATAATGTATCAATAACTTTACTTAATCCTTTTTTATCTATAATCATTGCACCTATAACTGCCTCTTCTAATTCCAATGATCTAGGAGGTATTTTTTCTTCAGATTCTTTATTAATATCCATATAAAATATAATTCTTTTTTATTCATTTTTATTCATTAAAAATTCCCATAGATAAGTATTTATTTTTTCTATATCTAATAATTGATTCTATATCTATTTTAGATAATTCATTATGATATTTTATTATTTTTTTTTTTACTATTCTAAAAGCTTTTTCAGGAAAAAAGTGAGCTCCACCTAAAGGTTCCTTAATTATATCATCTATAAGATTTAATTCATACATTTTTTCTGATGTTAATTTTAATGAAGACGCATATTCTTCTTTTTTATCCCAATTTCCCCAAAGTATTGTAGAGCAACTCTCTGGAGAGATTACAGAATACCAAGAATTTTCCATCATAGAAACCTTATCACCTATTCCTATACCTAATGCTCCACCACTAGCACCTTCTCCAATAATTAATACAATAATAGGTACTTTTAAACACATCATTTCATATATATTTTTTCCTATTGCTTCTCCCTGTCCTCTTTTCTCTGCCTCAATTCCTGGAAATGCTCCAGGAGTATCAATAAATGTAATAATAGGTTTTCTAAATTTTTCTGATAATTTCATAAGACGTAACGCTTTTCTGTATCCTTCTGGATTAGGCATTCCAAACCTTCTATATTGTCTATCTTTAATATTTCTACCTTTTTGAGTTCCTATAATCATAAAAGTAGTTTCATCTATTTTTCCAAATCCTCCTATTATTGCCTTATCATCACTAAAATTACGATCTCCATGTAATTCTATAAATGATTTTTTTGTTATATATTGTACATAATCTAATGTATAAGGTCTATCAGGATGTCTAGATAATTGAACACGTTGCCAAGGAGTTAAATTACTGTGTATTTTTTTTATTGTTTTTTCCATTTTACATTTTAATTGATTACAAATATTTTTCATGTCTATTCCACTTTTTTTTTCTATAATTAGACAATTAATATATTGTTTTCTAATCTCTTGTATTGGTTTTTCAAAATCTAAGTATTCCATAAATAAAAATGATTAATAATCAAAAAAATGAAAGGATATATTCTTTATTTAAAATAGAAATATGTTCAGTAGATATTCCTTTAGGACACTCAGTTTCACAAGTTTTTGTATTTGTACAACTTCCAAATCCTTCTTCATCCATTTTGTTAACCATATTTAATACTCTTTTTTTTCTTTCTATTTTACCTTGGGGTAACATAGATAAGTGTGCAATTTTTGATGAAACAAATAACATCGCAGATCCATTTTTACATGAAGCGACACATGCTCCACAACCAATACAAGAAGCGGCATTAAAAGATTTTTCTGCATCATCTTTAGATATTAAAATATTATTTCCGTCTACTGTATTTCCAAAAGTATTTACAGAAATAAAACCTCCTGACATAATAATTCTATCAAAAGATGATCTATCAACAATAAGGTCCTTAATAATAGGAAAAGATGTTGCTCTCCATGGTTCTATCCATATAGTTTCATTATTAATAAAATTACGCATATATACTTGACAAGTAGTAGTTAAACTATCAGGACCATGAGCTCTTCCATTTATATATAATGAACACATTCCACAGATTCCTTCTCTACAATCATGATCAAATGATATAGGATCTTCTTTTTTAGAAGTTATTATATTATTATTCACTATATCCAACATTTCTAAAAAAGAACTATTAGGTGATATATTATAAACTTTATATGTTTTAAACTTTCCTATTTCTATATTATTTTTTTGTCTCCAAATTTTTAACTTGAAATTAAGTAAATTATCCATAAAATAATTATTTATAAGATCTTGATTCCATTTTAATAAATTTAAAATCTAGATTTTCTTTATGCATAATTTCTTCGCTAATTTTTTTATTAGATGAATATTCCCATGCTGAAACGTTTTTATATCTTTTATCATCACGTAATGCTTCTCCATCTTTTGTTTGATATTCTTCTCTAAAATGACTACCACAAGATTCATTTCTTTTTAAGGCATCCATTGCCATTAATTCACCTAACTCTAAAAAATCAGATAATCTAATAGCTTTTTCTAATTCATTATTAATTCCGTTTTCTACTTCATTTCCAGGTACTATAACGTTTTTCCAAAACTCATTACGAATTTCTTTTATGTATTTTATGGATTTTATTAATCCATCAAAACTTCTTGTCATTCCAACATATTTCCACATAATATTTCCAAGTTTTTTATGAAAAAAATCTACAGATTTTTTTCCTTTTTTTCTAATTAATTTTTTAATAACATTTTTTATTTCTTTTTCCGATTTTATAAATTCATTATTTTTTATTGTTAATTTATCTTTATGATTTACATATTTTGATAAATAATCAGTAATTGTATAAGGAAGAATAAAGTATCCGTCTGCTAATCCTTGCATCAATGCTGATGCTCCTAATCTATTTGCTCCATGATCTGAAAAATTAGATTCTCCTATTGAAAAACATCCAGGAATAGTAGACATTAAATTATAATCTACCCATATTCCACCCATTGTATAATGAACTGCAGGGTAAATTTTCATAGGGCTATTATATGGATTATCATTAGTAATTCTTTCATACATATGAAATAAATTACCATATTTTGTATTTATTATTTTTTTACCAATATTTTTTAATTCTAAATTAGTTAATTTATTTAAATCCATATTTAATTCATTTGCTCTTTCTTTTCCATATTTTATCATAGACTGTTCAAAATCTAAAAACACTCCTTCTTTTGTTTCATTATTTTCTATACCATATCCTTTATCACAACGTTCTTTAGCTGCTCTTGAAGCAACATCTCTTGGTACTAGATTTCCAAAAGAAGGGTAACGTCTTTCTAAAAAATAATCTCTTTCATTTTCAGTTATATCTGATGCTTTCTTCTTTCCTTTTCGTATTAAAATTGAATCTTTTATTTTTATCGGGACCCATATTCTTCCATCATTACGTAATGATTCAGACATTAATGTTAATTTTGATTGATAACTACCATGTATAGGTATACATGTTGGATGTATTTGTGTAAAACATGGATTAGCAAAATATCCTCCTTTTTTATGAACTTTCCATGCAGAACTAGCATTAGAACCCATAGCATTAGTAGATAAAAAAAATATATTTCCATATCCTCCTGAAGCTATAACCACGGCATGTGATATATGTCTTTCTATTTTTCCAGTTAATAAGTTTCTTGCAATTATTCCTCTAGCACATCCATCCACAATTACTAAATCTAACATCTCATATCTACTATACATTTTAATTCTTCCTTTTCCTATTTGCCTAGACATAGCAGAATAACAAGCTAATAAAAGTTGTTGTCCAGTTTGTCCTTTAGAATAAAAAGTTCTTGAAACTTTTGTTCCACCAAAAGATCTGGTATCAAGATAACCAGCATAATCACGTGCAAATGGTACTCCTTGAGCTACACATTGATCTATTATATAAGAAGATATTTCAGATAAACGATATACATTAGATTCTCTTGATCTAAAATCACCACCCTTTATTGTATCATAAAATAATTGATAAACTGAGTCATTATCAACTTTATAGTTTTTTGATGCATTAATTCCTCCTTGAGCTGCAACAGAATGAGCCCTTCTTGGAGAATCTTGATAACAAAATGATTTTATTTTATAACCTAATTCAGCTAAAGTTGCAGATGCAGATCCTCCAGCTAATCCAGTTCCAACTACAATTATTTCTATGTTGTTTCTATTATTAGGTGATATTTTTTTTAAATATGATTTACAATTTTTCCATTTTTCATGTAAATCTCCTTTTGGGATCTTTGAATTTAAAATTGATGTATTTTTTTTGTGCATTTAATTAATTTCATTAATTAAAAAAAAACCAAATAGCAATTGAAGAAAATCCAATACAAATAAAACAAAAATAAAAACATCCTAATCTTTTTATCCAAATTATATTTTTTTTTCCAGATAATCCTAAAGATTGAAAAGATGATTGAAATCCATGATTTAAATGAATTCCTAAAATTATAAAAGAAAATATATATATAGATGTATAAAATGGATTTTTAAATAATGAAGTTACTATATAATAATCTGAAATATTGTTAGAATATTTCATAGGAAATGAAAAATTTATCAAATGCAATATCAAAAAACATAAAATCAATATTCCTGTAATAATCATTTTACTATTAATAAAGTTATTAATTATAGAATTAAAATTTAAATATTTAAAATTTATATTTCCTTTAGATATATTATTTTTAATAGATAATTTTATTCCCATAAAAATATGGATAAAAAATCCGGAAGCAAGAAAATACTCCATTATTCGAATGATAATATTTTTTCTCATAAAAAAAACTGCTTCATTAAAAGCTGTTTCTCCTAAAAAAAGAAATAAATTAACACTTAGATGTAATAATAAAAAAATCATAAGAAATATTCCAGTAAATGCCATTAATATTTTTTTTCCAATAGAAGATTGAAAAATGTTTAAACAACTTATATTCACTTAATTTATTTTTTATTTTTTGTTAAAAAATTTTCTAATCTTTTTTAAAGATTCTATAAGCAAATCTATATCTTTTTTTTCATTAAATATTCCAAAAGATATTCTAATAGGCATCATTTTTTTCAAAAAAACTTTATCTGTAATATGTTGAATAACATGGGAAATTTTTTTTTTAGAACTTTTACAAGAACTACCTTTAGATACAGAAATTCCCATTAAATCTAATTTAAAATAAAGTAAATAATCTATTTTTGATATAGGATATAAAAAATTTAATATTGCATGACTACTTCTATTAAAATCTTTAGACAATCCATTAAATATTAAAGATGGAATAAGCTTTTCTAATTGTAAAATACAATAATATTTTAATTCTTTAATTTTTTTTATATGATCAACAAAGTTGTTATAAGATAATTGTAATGCTTTTGATGCACCTACTATTCCTGATATATTTTCAGTACCTAAACGAATACCATGTTCTTGATTATTTATTGAAACTGAAAATTTAATTTTATTTAAAATATTTTTTTTTATAACAACAAAACCTATTCCTTTTGGCCCATAAAATTTGTGGGCACTTGCAGTAATAAAGTCTACTTGTAATTTTTTCATATTAACAAGAAAATTACCTATAAACTGAATAGTATCGGAATGAAAATAAGAATTATATTTATTACATAATTCAATAACTGATTTTGTATTTAAAATATTTCCAATTTCATTATTTACATACATTAAACTAACTAAAATTTTCCCCGAACATGAATGAAATTTTTTCATTAAGAAATTCATATGATTTAAATCAATAATTCCATTTTTATCAAATTGAATAAAACTTACAGGTATATTATATAATTTAGAAAAATTAGAAATTGAATTTAAAACGGAAAAATGTTCTATTTTAGAAGTTAAAATATGTTTAATATTTAAATATTGTATAGAAAATTTAAATACTAATTCATTTGCCTCAGTTCCTCCAGATGTAAAAATAATTTCACTAGGATCAGAATTTATTGTATTAGCTATAGATATTCTAGATTCTTCTATTAAAGATCTTGCTTTTCTTCCATAACTATGTTGTAAAGAAGATGGATTACCAAATGTATATTTTAAAGTATCTATCATAACCTTTATTACTTCATTTCTAATAGGAGTTGATGAAGCATTATCTAAATATACTTTTTTCATTTTTTTATTTAAAATTATTGTAAATCATTTCTATATATTATATGAATTTATTTTTATTTAAATTTAATAACACATATAAATTAAATTTAAATTAACTTTTTACAAAAATTTTTTAAATTTTAAATATTTTAAAATATCTATTTTATTTTTATTTAATATTGAATAAATATGAAAATAAATGTTGGAATTTCGGCTTTTATGGGGTTTTTCATCGGAATTATTACATGTTATTTTTTATGGAAAAAAATTATATTTAAAAAATATATAAAATTTTTAAAAAAAGCTGTTAATAAATCAGAAAAAATAATAAAAAATGCTAATGAAAAAGGTGAATATATAAAAAGAATAAAAATTATTCATGCAAAAAAAAAATTTTTTGAACTTAAATCAAGATACGAAAGAAATATTTTTTTTAAAGAAAAAAGAATAATTGAAATAGAAAATAAAATTAAAGCAAAAGAAAATAGACTTTATAAAAAAATAGAAATTTTCTATAAAAAAAAAAATAAATTAGAGTCAAATATTCATGTTTATAACTACAATATAAAAATTTTAAAAAAAAGAGAAGAAAAAATTAAAAATTTATATTATAAACAGATAAAAATTCTTGAGAGATTATCAAATTTTTCTTCAAAACGTGCTAAAAACGAATTATTTAAAACTATTATAGGAAATGCTAAAATACAAGCTCAATCTCATATACAAAATATTATTGAAGAGTCACAATTAATTGCAAAAAAAGAAGCAAAAAAAATTATAATTCAAGCTATTCAAAGACTAGGTATAGAACCCACTGTAGAAAATTCAGTTTCTATTCTAAATATAGAATCTGATGATGTAAAAGGACGTGTTATTGGAAGAGAAGGTCGAAATATAAAGGCTTTGGAAAAAGCAACAGGAGTAGAAATTATAATTGATGATACTCCAGAAGTAATACTTCTATCTTGTTTTAATCCAATACGTAGAGAAATAGCAAGATTATCTCTAACTAAATTAGTTATAGATGGTAGAATCAATCCTACAAAAATTGAAGAAATTGTTTCAAAAACAAAAAAACAAATTGAAGAGGAAATAATAGAAATAGGTAAAAAAAATATAATTGATTTGGGGATACATAATATTCATCCAAAATTGATAAAAATGATAGGCAAAATGAAGTATAGATCTTCTTATGGACAAAATTTATTACAACACTCTCGTGAAGTTGCTAATTTAGCATCTATATTATCATCAGAATTAGGATTAGATACTAAATTAGCGAAAAGAGCAGGATTTTTACATGATATAGGAAAAATTCCTGAATCAGAACCTGAATTACCCCATGCTATTTTAGGAATGCGATGGGCTGAAAAATATGGAGAAAATACAATAGTATGTAATGCTATTGGATCTCATCATGATGAGATAGAAATGAAAACTTTAATATCTCCAATAATACAAATATCAGATTCTATTAGTGGATCACGTCCTGGCATAAGAAAAAATTCTTTTGAATCTTATTCAAAAAGATTAAAAAATTTGGAAGATATTGCTCTTAGTTTTTATGGGGTAAATAAAGCTTTTGCTATTAAAGCTGGAAGAGAATTAAGAGTAATCGTTGAAAGTAATAAAATTAATGATGAAGAAACTTTTCAACTATCTTATAATATAACGGAAAAAATAAAAAATGAAATGACTTATCCAGGTCAAATAAAAATAACAGTAATTAGAGAAACAAGAGTAATACAAATAGCTAGATAGTATATAAAAAAAAATATTATGAAAAATTATCCTATAACTTCTTTTATAGAAAAATATTTTTGTCATTTTAATGCTTTAAGTTTATATGAAGCGGCAAAATCATATAAAAATCATATTGAAAATAATGGAAAGATGATGATTACGTTGGGAGGTGCAATGAGTACTGCAGAAATAGGAAAAATTTTAGCTGATATGATTAGAAAAAATAAAGTACATATTATTTCTTGTACTGGTGCTAATCTAGAGGAAGATATATTAAATTTAATATCTAAATCTTTCTATAAAAAAATTGTTAACTATAAAGATTTGACTCCTAATGATGAAGAAATTTTGTTAAATGATGGATATAATAGAATAACAGATACTTGTATTCCAGAAGAAATGGCTTTTAAAAAATTACAAAAAAATATTTTTTTTGTATGGAATAAAGCAAAAAAAAAATCAGAACGATATTTCCCTCATGAATATATATATCAAATATTATTAGAAAATATGTTAGAACCATACAATATAAATCCTGATGATAGTTGGGTATTAGCTGCAGCAAAAAAAAATATACCAATGATCGTTCCTGGATGGGAAGATAGTACAATGGGAAATATTTTTTCGTCATATTGTATAAAAAAATTTTTTGATCCATTTTTAATAAAAAATGGAATTGAATATATGATTTATTTATCTGAATGGTATAAAAAAGAATGTAACAAACACAAAATAGGATTTTTTCAAATTGGAGGAGGAATATCTGGAGATTTTCCTATATGTGTTGTACCTATGTTATCTCAAGATGTAGGAATACCAACTCCAGTATGGGATTATTTTTGCCAAATATCTGATTCTACCACTAGTTATGGTTCTTATTCTGGAGCAGTTCCTAATGAAAAAATAACATGGGGAAAATTAAATAAATATACTCCTAAATTTATGATTGAATCAGATGCAACTATAGTTGCTCCATTGATTTTCGCGTATATACTAAATATGTAATTTTATTTTTATAATAAAAAATTATTATGAACAACAATATGTTATTATATGACCTTATAATTATAGGATCTGGGCCTGGAGGATACGTATCAGCAATAAGATCTAGTCAACTTGGATTAAAAACTGCAATTATAGAAAAACATTCATCGTTGGGTGGAACATGTTTAAATGTAGGCTGTATTCCATCAAAATGTATTTTAGATTCTTCTAAAAAATTTTTTTTAGCTAAAAAAAAATTTTCTTCACATGGAATATTTTTTGAAAATTTGAGATTTGATTTAAAAAAAATTATAAATAGAAAAAATAAAACAATTGAAAATATAAATAATGGAATAAAATATTTAATGAAAAAAAATAAAATAGATGTATATCATGGAATTGGCCATTTTATAACAATCAATACATTGTCTATATTTGATGAGATATCAATGGTAGAGAAAGAAAAAATTAAATTTAAATTTTGTATAATCTCTACTGGATCTAAACCAATGAAACTTCCACATATAAAAAAATTTGAAGGAAATATAATTTCTTCCACAGAAGCATTAAATATAAAAGAAATACCAAAAAAATTAATAACAATTGGAGGTGGAATTATTGGATTAGAATTAAGTTCTTTCTTTAATAGGTTAGGAAGTGATGTTACTATTATTGATAATATGGAAAATATTATTAATAATATGGATAAATCATTAAGTAACGAAATGAAAAAAATACTAGAAAAATCATCTATAGATATAAAAACAAATTTGACAGTTGATAAAATCATATCAAATAATAAGGACTATATCTATATTAAAACAAAAAATAAATTAGGTAATGAAATTTCATTTAAAGGAAATTACTGTTTAATATCAATAGGAAGAATGGCTAATACTGATAATTTAGGCTTGAATAATATAGGAATAAAAATAGATAGAAAAGGTTTTATTTTAGTAAATACTTTTTTACAAACTACAGTGAATAATATTTATGCAATTGGAGATGTTATTGGAGGAAAAATGTTAGCACACAAAGCAGAAGAAGAAGGTTTACATGTAGTTGAACATATTATAGGACAAAAACCTAATAAAATTAATTATAATTTAATACCATCAATAATATACACTTATCCTGAAGTAGCAAGTGTTGGGTATACAGAAAATGAAATAAAAGAAAATAAATTGAAATATAATACAGGAATTTTTCCAATGAAAGCTTTAGGAAGATCACATACTACTGGTAGTATGGATGGTTTTTTAAAAATGATTACTAATAAAGAAACAGATGAAATTTTAGGTGTTCACATAATTAGTGATTATGCATCTGAAATGATAATGGAAGCAGTTGTTTCTATGGAATTCAAAGCTTCTTCTGAAGATATATATAGAATATGTCATCCACATCCTAGCTTAAATGAGGCTTTTAAAGAAGCTTCATTGTTAAATTTTGAAAATCGTGCAATTCATATATAATAATTACGTCCATTTTATAATGGATTTATTATGAAAATATAAAAATTTATTAGTTTTTAAAAAATGTTTACAACCAATAAATCCTAAATTAGAAGAAAAAGGAGAAGGATGGGATGTTTTTAAAACATAGTGATTATTTTTTATACAAATTATATGCTCTTTTTCATGAGCATATTTTCCCCATAAAAGAAATACAATATGTGTTTTTTTTAAAGAAATTATGTGTATCATTTTATTTGTAAAAATTTCCCATCCACGATTTTTATGTGATCCTGGCATTCCATTTCTAACAGTTAATATAGAATTCAATAATAAAACACCTTGTTTTGCCCATCTAATTAAAGATCCATTAGTAGGAAATTTTTTATAATTAAAACAATTTTTTACTTCTATAAAAATGTTTCTTAAAGAAGGAGGAAAAGAAATTCCATTAGGAACAGAAAAACATAAACCATCTGCTTGTCCTTTATTAGGATATGGATCTTGTCCTAAAATAACTACTTTTATAGTATTAAATGGACAATATTTTATAGAATTAAATATATCATTTTTTTTTGGATAACAATTGTAATTTTTATATTCAAGATTAATAAAACTTAATAAATTATTAAAATAATATTTTTTAGATTCTTTTTTTAGAAAAAAATTCCAATTAAAATAATCATTATTTTCCATGTAAAAAAAATTTTTTTTTTATTAAATCTTTTTTTGTTTCTATATTTTTTGAATCTAAAACACAACAATTTACTGGACATATTTCTATACATTGTGGTGTATCATAAAATCCTATACATTCAGTACATTTTTCTTTCACAATAAAATATATATTATTTTTTATAGGATTATTTAATGATGTTTTATATAATTCTTTTTTTAAAGAAGTTCCATCTGACATACTCCATGATGTTCCTCCTTCATAAATAGCTTTATTTGGACATTCAGGTTCACATGCACCACAATTTATGCATTCATTTGTAATTTTTATAGACATAAAATATAATTTAGTATAAAATTATAAAACTATGATAAAAAGTTTTGTTAATTTAGGAAAATTATTACTAGAATTTAAAAATATATATAAAAAAAAATATATAAATACATATTTTAATAAATTTTTTACAGAGTTTAAAATTTTATTAAATAAAAATCAATGGTTTTTAAAAGAAGATTTAATTATATCATTTGATTATTGGAGTAAAGTTTTAAAAAGAGATAAAATAGAATATTTGATTAAAGGATCTTGTAGATATTGTAAAAAAAAAACTGTTTTAGTAATAATGCCAGGAAATATTCCTATGGCAGGATTTCATGATTTTTTATGTGTTATTTTATCAGGAAATAATATAATAATAAAACTATCAGAAAAAGATAATATTATTATTCCAATAATATGTAAAATATTAATAAATGAAAATCCATCAATAAAAAAAAGAATCAAATTTACTAAAAACTTTTTAAAAGAAAAATATGATTGTGTAATTGCTACAGGAAGTAATAATGCTTTTAGATATTTTAACTTTTTTTTTAAAAAAAAAAATATTCCATCTTTAATTAGAAAGAATAAAATATCTATATCTGTATTACAAGGAACAGAAAATAATAATGATTTATTAAATCTATCAAAAGATATTTTATATTATTATGGAAGAGGATGTAGAAGTGTAGGAAAAATATTTATACCATATAACTATGATATAAATTTAATATTAAAATCATCATATTCATGTCAATATGTGAGAAAAAACAATAAGTACATGAATAATTATAAATATTATAAATCTATTTTTAAAATTAATAAAATAAGTTTTTTAAAAAATGAATTTTTAATTCTTATAAAAGAAAAAAAATATTATAATCCAATTTCTGTTTTATATTATGAATATTATAAAAATTTAAAAAATTTAAAGGAAAATATTAATAATTTTCGTAAAAATATACAATGTATAGTATCAAAAAATTTTGTAAAAGAAGAAATTGATTTTGGAAAATCCCAATATCCAAAATTAGAAGAATATTCAGATAAAATTAATACTATTAAATTTTTAAATGAACAAAAAAAATTAAAATGATTTTATAATTAATGTATCATTATCAATTTTTTCTTGTAAAATTATTTTTTTATTTATTACAGGAGCATTTAATCCATTATTAAAAACAGTATCAGATATAAAAATACGACATTCGTCCCAAATATTACTTTTTATAAAACTATCTAATGTTTTTTTCCCTCCTTCAACAATAATAGATTGTATTTTTTTTTTCGACAAAAAAAATAAAATTTGTTCTAGTATAGTTTTATCAAAACAAATTTTAATAAATTCTATTTTTTTTTTTTTTTCTGAAACATTCTTTTCAGTGAACACAATAGTATTCTGTAATCCATCAAATATATTATAATTATTAGGTATACTTAATTTTCTATCTAAAATAATTCTTATTGGATTTTTACCATACCATTTTCTAATATTTAACTTAGGATTATCAATTAATACTGTTTTTCTACCTATTAGAATACTATTTTCTTCTGATCTCCATTTATGAACTAATTGTCTAGAATATATATTACTAATCCATTTCTTTTTATTTAATGCCATGAATCCATCATAACTTTGTGCCCATTTAAGTATAATAAATGGACGTTTTTTCTCATAAAAAGTAAAAAAACGTTTATTTATTATTCTACATTTATCATATAAATAATTTTCTATAACTTTTATTCCATATCTTTTTAATTTTTTTATTCCTATTCCATTTTTTATAAATGGATCTTTTGATCCTATTATAACAGTTGGAATTTTTTTTTTAATTATTAAATCTACACATGGAGGGGTTTTACCTATATGAGTACATGGTTCTAAAGTAACATAAAGAGTTGATTTAATAAATAATGAATTATCCTTAATTTTATTTATTGCTTTCGCTTCTGCATGTTCTTCACCACATTTATAATGCCATCCTTCTGAAATAATTAATCCATTTTTTTCTATAACGCATCCTACCAATGGATTAGGATAAGTATTACCTAATCCATTGGTAGCTATCTGTATAGCTCTTTTCATAAAAATTTCTTTTATTACCATGAAAAACTTTTTATATATTTGAATTCCATATCTTCCAGGATTCTTCCGCTTGAATATGAAGCATTTCTAATCCATTTTTCACTAAGGCACCTTTTTCTTCTCCTATTTTTAGAAAAATAGTTTTATACGGATTATATACTAAATCATATAGAATATGATGGTTATATATATATTTATATGGTAAGTTAGGGGAAGAATTTATATTTGGATATGTTCCAACAGGAGTACAATTAATAATAATTTTATACTTTTCTATCAAATCTCTATTAAGATCAACATAATTCAATATTTTATTATCTTTTTTTTTTCTAGATACATATTTATATTTAATTCCTAATTTTTTTAAAACAAATGATATTGTATTAGAAACTCCTCCAGTTCCTAATATTAAAGCTTTCAAATTATTATTTTTTTTATAAGGATAAGAATTTATTAAATTTTCAAATGATTTTTGAAATCCTATAATATCAGTATTATATCCTATTTTATAATTATTTTTTATTTTTATTACATTTACAGATTTAATTTTATTAGCTTCTATACTTATTTCATCTAAAAAATTAATAATACTTATTTTATAAGGTATTGTTACGTTACAACCTAATAAATTAGATATATTAAATATTGAATTAACTTCATCAATATTTTTAATATCAAAAATTAAATATGTTGAATTTTTTATATATTCTTTATCAAATTTTTTTAAAAAAAAATCTCTTGATAAAGAATAACTAATGTTTTTACCAATTAAACCAAATATGTATTTATATTTTTTATTAATATTTTTATAATTATCCTTCATTTTTTAATTTCATACGTTCCCTATACCTTGCTTTTAAAATTTCATTTCTTCTCCATTCGGATCTTTTTATATATTGTTGCTTTTCTCTAAATTCTTTTAGAATACGAGTTTTATCAAATTTTTTTTTACTTTTTTTTAAAGCTTTATCTATTGATTCTCCTTCTCTTACTGTAGTAATTAATATCATAATAAAATAATTTTATATACAATGTTATTGTGGACACTATCGGATTTGAACCGATGCCCTCTACCATGTCAAAGTAGTGCTCTAAACCTACTGAGCTAAATGTCCTTCCTAAAAATTAAATAAACTTTATAATATACAAAATAAAAATAATTATTTTTTTACATTATGTAAAAAAATAATTATTATGTATTACAATAGTATTTTACAAAAACCTATAGAATATTTAAAATTAAATTCAAAAAAAATTTATTTATTTAATAAAGAATTAAATATTTATACATATAAAGATTTAATTCTTTATTATCCAAATGGATATATATATGCAAAACTAAAAAATATTTCAGAACTTGGACAAAATGATAATAATTTTATTCAAGTTGTAGGAAAAATTATTGATTTAAAAGAATTAAAAATAAAAAAAAATAATAATATAAAAAAAGTATTAATAGCATTATTAGTAGATAAAACTGGGTCTATTGAATTGATTTGGTTTAAAAAAATAAATTTTTTTAAAAATTTAGAAAAAAATGTTTTAATATTAGTTTTTGGAAAAAAAGTATTTTTTAAAAATAAAATACAAATTATTCATCCAGTAATACAAAAATTTAATATTAAAAAAAAAATATATTCAATATATCCAACTTATTCTTTATCAAAGAACTTAAGAAAAAATGGAATTGACAATTTTTTTATAATTAATTTATTAAAAATAATTGTAAAAAAATTAGAAAATAATTCAAAAGAAATAAATCATTTTATATTTCATAAATATACCAACGATAAAAAATTAATAACAAAAAAAAATGCATTGATACAAATTCATTTTCCAGAATCTTTAAATAATTTAATAAAAGCAAGATATTCTTTAAAATTTGAAAAACTATTTTTAATAAAATTATTTTCTAAAAAAATAATAAAGGGGAAACCATTTTTGAAAATAGGTAAAAAATTTAATTCTTTTTATAAAAATCATTTACCATTTAATTTAACTGAAGATCAAAAAAATGTTTTCAGAGAAATACGTAATGATTTAAAAAAACCTATTCAAATGAATCGATTATTACAAGGAGAAGTAGGAAGTGGAAAAACTATTATTGCTATGTTAGCTATGTTGCTAGCATTAGATAATGGATTTCAATCATGTATAATGGCTCCAACTGAAATATTAGCAATTCAACATTATAATTATTTTACAAAAATGTTATATAAAATTAACATTAAAATAGCTTTACTTACAAAATCTACATCTTTTTGTGATAAGAATAATATTCATAATTTATTAATTAAAGGTAAAATATCTTTTTTAATAGGTACACATTCTTTAATACAAGATAAAGTAAAATTTAAAAATTTAGGACTTGCTATTATAGATGAACAACAAAAATTTGGAGTAGAACAAAGAGAAAAAATATATAAAAATAATTTTCCACACGTATTAATAATGACAGCAACACCAATACCAAGAACTCTTGCTAAAGTTTTTTATAAAAATTTAAGTATATCTATTATAAAACATAAACCTATTGGGAAAATACCAATTAAAACTATTCACTTTTGGAATGAATATAGATATAAGGCTTTTGAAATAATAGAGAATGAAATTTTAAAAGGAAGACAAATTTATATAGTTTATCCAATTGTTAATACAGAAAAAAGAAATTATAAAAATTTAATAAATGGATATGAAGAAGTAGTAAAAAGATTTAAATTTTTAAAAAGAGATCAAATTGGACTTTTGCATGGTAAAATGAACAATAAGGAAAAAGAAATACAAATGAATAAATTTTTAAATAAAAAAACTAAAATAATTGTTACAACTACAATAATAGAAGTAGGAATTAACGTAGTTAATGTTTCTGTTATACTAATAGAAAATGCTAATGTATTTGGATTGTCTCAATTACATCAATTAAGAGGAAGAGTAGGTAGAGGAAAACACGTAAGTTTTTGTATTCTTTTGTCAGAAAGATCTATTAATCCTTTAGGATTATCTAGAATTAATAAAATGTGTAATACTAATAATGGATTAGAAATTGCTAAAGAAGATCTTAAATTAAGAGGTGGAGGAAATTTAATTGGTAATGAACAAAGCGGAAAGAAATATTTATTCACAAATATTTTTAAACATAATGAATTAATCAAAGAAGTATTTTTAACTGTTGATAGATTTATAAAAAAAAATCCAAATTTTATAAAAAATAATTATTTTCATAAAAATTAAAATATTATTCCATGCATGGAATTAAATGATCTTCAACAAAAAATAGTAAATACTATTAATGGTCCTATTTTAGTAATAGCTGGTGCTGGATCAGGAAAAACTAGAGTTATAATATATAGAATAATTCACATGATTAATCATCATGGAATAGATCCATCTAATATACTAACGTTAACTTTTACAAAAAAAGCAGCAGAAGAAATGAAAAATAGAATATATAATTTAACAGATAATTCCTTATCAAGAAGAATAAAAATAGGAACATTTCATTCTATTTTTTCTAATATTCTAAGAAAAGAATCTCATCATGTTGGATTTAATCCTGATTATACTATATATGATCGAAAAGATTCAGAAAATGTAATAAAAAAAATTTTAAAAAATTTAAATATAGATAAATTATTTAATTACAAAGATCTTCTAAAAAAGATATCTATATATAAAAATAATTTTTTCTTTTTAAAAAAGAAAATGAAAGATCCATTAAAAAAAATTTATGATTTATATACATTAAAATGTTTTCAATCAAAAGCTATAGATTTTGACGATATATTATTATATACATATCGTTTATTTTATCATTTTCCAAAAATACTTAATAAGTATCAAGAAAAATTTAGATATATTTTAATTGATGAGTATCAAGATACTAATTTATCTCAAAATATTATTATAAAATTTTTGTCAAATAAATACAATAATCTATTTGTAGTAGGAGATGATGCTCAATCTATTTATAATTTTAGAGGAGCAAATATTTCTAATATTAAAAATTTTCATATTGAATATAAAAAAACTAAAATATTTTACTTAGAACAAAATTATAGATCAACTAATCAAATAGTTCAAACATCTAATAGAATTATTTCATTTAATAAAAATCAAATTTTAAAAAAAATATGGACAAATAATGAACAAGGAGAAAAAATAAAGATACATAGAGCTTATTCTGAAAAAGAAGAGGTATTATATATAATAGATACTATTAATTCTATTATTAACAAAACAAAATATCAATATAAAGATTTTGCAATATTTTATAGAACAAATTCACAATCTTATATTATTGAATATATTTTAAAAGAAAAAAAAATACCATATAAAATATATGGTAATATTTCTTTAGAAAGACGAAAAGACATTAAAAACTTATTACTATACTTAAAGTTTATAAATAATCCTTATGATGAAGAATTATTATTACGTATTTTGTATAACAATAATATTATATATAAAAAAACAGTTGATTCTATAATAGAACTAACAAAAAAATATAAAATTTTTGATATTATAGATAATATAGATTCTTATCGTGAAATAAATAATATTAACAAAAAAACTAAATATAAAATTAAAAAAATATTTTTTTTCATGAAAAATATTTTTTTAAAAAAAAATGAAAAAAATGTATATGAAATAATAAAAGATGTAATTAATTTTATTTTATCAACACAAAAAGAAAAAAATAAAAATTCTTATATTAATCAACTATATAATTATTTTAAACAAGAAAAAATAAATATTAAAAAAAATATTTTTTTATCAGAATTTCTTCAAAATTTTTACTTTGAAAATATTAATGATGATATCTATTTAGATGAAAAACAAATAGAAAATAAAGTTTCATTAATGACCATTCATCTATCTAAAGGATTAGAATTTCCTATTGTTTTTATTACTGGATTAGAAGAAAATATTTTTCCATCAAGATCAAATATTTATGACATATCAAAAATTGAAGAAGAACGTCGTTTATTTTATGTAGCAATTACAAGAGCTAAAAAATTAGCTATTTTAACATATGTTAAATATAGATTACTATGGGGTGATAAAAAAAAAAATATTCCAAGTCGTTTTATTAACGAAATAAAAAGTAAAAAGGAAAATAAAAAAATTTTAATAAAAAAAGGAATTAAAGTTTTTCATAAAAAATTTGGTATTGGAATTATTTTATATTTTAAAAATAATAATAAAATAGCTGTAATTAATTTTAAAAAATTAGGAGAAAAAAAAATTTTATTAAATTTAAATAAACTAACTTTTTTATAATTTATGATAAAAAAAACTATGATAAGTAGTTTTTTTATACAAAAAATAATATGTCTTGTTGCTGTAATTTTATTTTGTATAAAACTTATTACTTGGCGTATTACATTATCTATTTCCATATTTAGTGATGCAATGGAAAGTTTAACTAATATAATTAGTAGTATAATAGGCTTATTTAGTTTATATATTTCTTCTTTACCAAAAGATAAAAATCATCCATATGGACATGGAAAGATAGAGTTTATATCAACTGCTATAGAAGGATTTTTAATATCTATAATAGGAATTACAATATTTATAAATACTTTTATACGTGTTAAATATAACTTTTATCATAAATCATCTTCTTTATTATTACTAAAATTAGATTTTGGTATATTATTAATGTTCATTACTGCTATAATAAATTATATTATTGGTTTTTTAGCTTGCAAAATTGGTAATAAAAATAAAACTTTAACGTTAATAGCAAGTGGAAAACATCTTCAAATGGATACATTTTCTACTTTTGGAATAGCAATTGGACTAATATTATTAAATAAAACAAAATGTATTTGGATTGATCCAATTATTTCAATCATTCTTTCTTTATTAATTTTATATACTGGAATTAAATTATTAAGAAACGCCGCAGCTGGAATTATGGACGAAACTGATAAAAATCTTTTAAAAAAATTATCTTTTTATCTTAATAAAAAAAGATCTATCTATTGGATAGATCTTCATCATTTAAAAATTATTAAATATGGTAGTGCACTACATATAGATTGCCATTTAACTATTCCTTGGTTTTTCAATGTAAAAGAATCAAATATAGAAGTAAAAAAATTAACACAGTTAATAAAATATAAATTTGGTAATAAAGTAGAATTATCTGTACATATAGATCCATGTTCTAAATTTGATTGCATATTTTGTTTTAATAAGATATGTAGATTTAGAAAAAATTCTTTCAAAAAAAAAATACTTTGGACATTGAATAAAACTTATAAAAATAAATTAATAAAATAAATTATAATTTAATACAAATAAAAAATTAAAATAATATGGAATATAACACTACTAGATTTAAACTAGTAATACCTGAATATGGAAGAAATATTCAAAAAATGATAGATTTTGCAATAAAAATAAAAGACAGAAAAAAAAGAAATCAATGTGCTTTAAGCATTATAAGACTAATGACTGATTCTAATACTAATAAATATAATAAAAAAATTTTTAATTATTTTAAACATAAGTTATGGAATCAATTATTTATTATGTCTAATTATAAACTAGATATTGATACACCTTTTCCAAAACCAAATCCAAAAAAAACAAAAAATTTTATAAAAAAAATTGTTTATCCAGAATATTTAAACAATTTTAGATATTATGGAAAAATTATTAGAGACATGATAAATGTCGCTATAAATTGCAAAGACGAAAAAAAAAAAGAAGGATTATTATATTCTATTGCAAATACTATGAAAAAAAATTATTTAAGATGGAATAAAAATATGGTAGAAGATGATGTAATATTTAAAGATTTAACAAAACTATCAAATGGAAAAATTTCTATTACAAATAATAATATGGATCCATTATTACAATGTTCTAAAATTTTGAAAAGAAATTTTAATCATAGGATTAGAAAACAGTATAAAAATGGGAATTTTTAAAATAAAAGGAGGAAAATCTTTAAAAGGAGAAATAAAACCACAAGGTGCAAAAAATGAATCACTACAAGTATTATGTGCAGTATTATTAACTTCAGAAAAATTAAGAATAAAAAATATACCAGAAATAGGAGATGTAAAATGTTTAATTAAAATTTTAAACAATTTAGGAGTTTTAATAGAAAAAAATGGAAATGGAGATTATACATTTCAAGCAAAAAATATAAATATTGAATATTTAAATACAAAAAATTTTTATGAGAAATATGGAAAATCTATAAGAGGATCAATTATGATAGCTGGTCCTTTATTAACTAGATTTAAAAAAGTATGTATCCCTATTCCTGGAGGAGATAGAATTGGACGTAGAAGATTAGATGCACATCTAACAGGATTTAAATTATTAGGAAGCACAATTAATTATAAAAGTAATAATAAATGTTTCTACTTATATACAAATAATAAAAAATTAATTGGCAACTATATCTTAATGGAAGAAGCTTCTATAACAGGAACTGCTAATATTATAATGGCAGCAACTATGGCAGATGGAGAAACTATTGTATATAATGCAGCGTGTGAGCCTTATATACAACAATTATGTAAGCTTTTAAATAAAATGGGAGCTAAAATAAAAGGAATTGGAACAAATTTAATTAGAATAAAGGGTGTAAACAAATTAAAAGGAGGAAATCATACGATTTTACCCGACATGGTAGAAATTGGTAGTTGGATAGGATTAGCTGCTATAACATGTTCAGAAATAAGAATAAAGAATGTTAATTGGAATAACTTAGGCATTATTCCAATTATTTTTAAAAAAATGGGTATTAATATAAAAAAAGAAAGAGACGACATTATTGTTCCTTACCAAAAATCTTATCGAATAAAAAAATTATTAAATAATGCAATATTAACAATATCTGATGCACCATGGCCAGGCCTAACTCCTGATTTATTAAGCATACTAATTGTAGTAGCTACACAAGCAGAAGGTAGCGTTTTAATTCATCAAAAAATGTTTGAAAGTAGATTATTTTTTGTAGATAAATTGATTGAAATGGGAGCACAAATTATATTATGTGATCCTCATAGAGCTACTGTTATTGGATTAAATCATAAATCTTATCTAAAAGGAGCTATATTAAATTCCCCTGATATAAGAGCAGGAATATCTCTTTTGATAGCTGCATTATCTGCTAAAGGAACTAGCATAATTAAAAATATAGAACAAATAGATAGAGGATATGAAAAAATAGAAAAAAGACTACAAAATTTAGGTGCTAATATATACAGAGTAGAATAATAAAAATAATTAAAAAATTATGGAAAAATTCGAATATATAACTAAAGAAGGATTAAAAAAATTACAAAAAGAAATAAAAAGATTAGAAAATATAGAACGTCCAAAAATATCAATGCAAATAGCAGAAGCTAGAGATAAAGGTGATTTATCAGAAAACGCTGAATATGATGCAATAAAAGAAGCACAAAATATGTTAGAAATTAATATATCTAAATTAAAAAAAAAATTATATAATACAAGAATTATAGACGGTAAAAAAATAGATAAAACCAGAGTATCAATTCTTTCTACAGTAAAAGTAAAAAATTTGTTATTTAAAGATGAAAAAATATATACTTTAGTTCCAGAAGGTGAAGCTGACCTAAAATCAGGGAAAATATCTATAAATACTCCTATATCTATAGGATTATTAGGAAAACAAGTTGGACAAATTGCTAATATAAAATTACCTAATAAAATGATTATAAATTATAAAATATTAGAAATTACTTTTAATGAAATTTAATATTTTCAATAAAATAATAAATAATGATGTTTTATCTTATAAAATAGCAGAAGATAACGAACATTTAGCTTTTTTAGATATTTATCCATTAAAAATAGGACATACATTGGTTATACCAAAAAAAAATTATAATAGTAAAATTTTTTCTATGAAAGAAAAAAATTATATTTCTATAATGATTTTTTCTAGAAAGATAGCTATAGGAATAGAAAATGCAATACCTTGTAATCGTGTAGGTATGTTTATTATGGGATTTGAAATACCACATGTACATATTCATCTTATACCAATGGATAAAGAATCTGATGCAAATTTTCTTTCAGAAAGAATAAATTTATCTGATGATAAATTTAAATTTATATCAAATAAAATAAGAAATTCAATTAAATTATAATTTTGTTTTTATAATTAAAATTAAATAAAATTTTTAATCCTTTTATCGTATGTAATTTATCATTAACATGAATACTGTTTGTTAAAGGAGAATATATATGTGATAATCCCCCAGTTGCTATAACAAAACATTTTATTCCTATTTCTTTATTAACTTTCTCAATTAATCCTTCTATCATACTTAAATAACCATATATAATTCCACTTTGTATACAAAATTTAGTATATTTTCCAAGCACTGTAGGAGGTTTTTCAAATTCAATCTTGGATAATTCTTTATTATTATTTGTTAGAGATATTAATGAAGTATTTATTCCTGGGGCAATAATTATTCCTTTAATTTTTCCATTTTTATCAATACAAGTTAGACTTAAAGAAGTACCAAAATCAATTATTAATGTTGCTGTCTGTTTATATATTTCATGTGATGCTACTGCGTTAGCATATAAATCTGTTCCTAATTGATTAGAATTATGTTTAACAGATGAAATAGAATTTCTATCTACAATTAATGGATTAAATCCATGTATTTCTTCTAAAGATTGTAATATTCTTTTTGTCAAAGGAGGTACTACAGATCCAATAACAATATATTTTATTTTATTTAAAAAAATATTATTTTTTTTATACATTTTTTTAAATAAAAAGGTATATTCATCTAATGATTTAATAGGATTACTATTTGTTATCCATGAGTAGTTACATTTTAAATTGTTATTTTTAAATAAACCAAAACGAATACTTGAATTTCCAATATTTATAGTTAATAACATTAAAAATATAATATTGATTTTTGTTATAATATTACATAATAAATGATAATTATTATGAATGGTAACCAAATTTATATAAATGATAATTTTAAATTTTTTAATCCAAAAAATTTTATTAGAAACTTAACAATTATAATGATTCATGGATTTATGGGCAGCTCCAAAATATGGACTCCTATATATAAAATTCTTTGCAAAAAATTTAGAATTATTTTAATAGATGTCCCTGGTCATGGATATAGCGTTTGTTTTAAAAAAAATAATATATTAACAATGGAATATATTGCTGATACAATTATAAAATATGTATTAAAAAAAAATAATATAAATAATGCTATTTTTATTGGGCATTCTATGGGAGGATACATTTCTTTAGCTATTGCAGAAAAAGTTCCTAAATTATTTTTAGGATTATGTTTAGTTCATTCTACTGCAAAATCTGATAATGTTCAAAAAAGAAAAAATCGTATTAATTCAATTAAATTAATAAAAAATAATTATAATAATTTTGTAATTAAAACTGTTGATAAATGGTTTAATCCAAATAATATTCATTTATTAAAAGATGAAATTGATTTTACAAAAAAAATAGCTTTATTAAATTCTTCTGATGGAATTATATCTACTTTAATTGGGATAGCACTTAGAAAAGAAAGAAGTTTTATTTTAAAAAAATATTCGTTTCCTAAATTGTATATAACTGGTACATATGATTTAATTTTAAATAAGGAAGAAATATATAGAGAAGTAGATAAAGGAATTAATACAAATATAATAGAAATACCTACTGGACATATGGGGCACTTAGAATTACCAAAAAAAGTAACAACAATTTTAGAAAAATTTATAAAATCAATATGATTTATGATAAAAGTTATCTTAGAAAGAAATATTTATTAAAAAGAAAAAATTCATTTTCTAAAAACGATATTAGTTATATGAGTTATAAAATTTTTTTTAATTTAAAAAAAATTCCAATATGGAATAAAAAATTTTTTCATATTTTTTTATCTATAGAAAAATTAAATGAAGTTGATACATTTATTATTATTAACTATATTTTTAATAAAAAAGATATATTAATTACTGTACCTTATACAAATTTTAATAATTTTTCTATTAAAAATTGTCTTTTTAAAAAAGGAGAAATTTTATTAAAAAATAAATATGATATATTAGAGCCATTCTATAAAAAATTAATTAATCCTATATATATTGATGTTATATTTATACCATTGATAATATTTGATAATAGAGGTTATAGAGTAGGTTATGGAAAAGGTTTATACGATAAATTTATATTTTCATGCAAAAAAAATATCATTAAAATAGGATTAAGTTTTTTTAATCCTATAAAAATAATATATAATATACATGATAATGATCTAAATTTAGATATAGGTATTACACCAAATAGGATATTTTTTTTTAATAAAAAATTAAAAAAAGAATTTGAAAATATCCCAAATAATAACAACTAACATCAGTAGACTAATTATTAAAAATCCAATATTAGTAACACGTTTTAGTATTATTTCACTATATTTTTTACCTATAATCATCTCTAATATAATAAAAATTATATAACCACCATCTAATGATGGGACTGGAAGTAGATTTATAAATGCTAACCATATAGATAAAGTAGCGGTCAAATTCCAAAAAATATAACAATTCCAATATACTGGAAATTCTTTAGCTATAGAAAAAAAACTTCCTATTTGTTTATAAGCTTTGGTTTCTATATTAAAAATATTTTTAAATAATAATATTTGATTTTTCAATATATCCCATGATTTTACAAAACTTTGTAAAAAACTATTTATAATAGAGTAATTTCTCTTTTCAAGAGTAAAAACTTTTTTAAGTTTTAAAAAATTTTTTAAGTTAATTCCAATAAGATTTTTTGAATCAACTAAAATTTTTTTTTTAATAAAATTTCCATTTCTGTTAATTCCTATTGTAATATTTTTTCCTCTATTATTGTAAATTATGTTTTTCAATTGATCTCTAAACATAATTGGATTATAATTAATAGTCAATATTTCGTCATTATAATATAATTTACATTTATCTGCATTAGATTTTTTTATTACTGAATCTATAATAGGTGGAATTCTGGGATATAAAAAAAAATTTAATTTTTTCTCATTAAAAAAAATTTTTTTTTTATCATTTAATAAAAAATTTATAGTTTTTCCATTTCTATTTATTATCATCATATCACCTAATAATATCAATTTTGTAATATTATTAAAATAATTACTTGATTCATGATCAACAGATAATATTTCATCACCATTTTTTAATCCTATTTTATGTCCTAGATTATCCACTTCTAATCCAAACGGGACATTTTTTATTGGTAAATTGGATTCTCCATACTTAAATAGTAATAATGAAAATATAATAATAGATAATATAATATTTGAAATTATTCCTCCTGAAATAATTAAAATTTTTTTTATAGGTGATTTAGAATTAAATTCTGATTTTTTAGTTTTAGATGGTATTCCTACTTCATTTATCATTCCAGATATTTTTATATAACCACCTAATGGAATCCATCCTATTCCATAAATAGTTTCACCTATTTTTTTTTTAAAAATGGAAAACCATGGATTGAAAAATAAAAAAAATTTTTCAACTTTTACTTTAAATAAAATGGATAAAATAAAATGACCTAATTCATGAATTATAATTAGTATTGATATGCTAATAATTAATTGTGTGAAACGTGAAAACATATAATTTTGTTATCAATAATTTATTATATATAAATTTTTAAAATATTTTTTATTGCTAATTATTCTTTATTTTAAAGCATATTTCGAAATATACAAAAAATTTTGAATTTATCTGATTTAAAAAAAGGAGAAAAGGGGATTATTAAAGGTTACATAAATGACAATTTTCCCATAAAATTATTAGAATTAGGAATTTTACCAGGGGTAAAATTTGAAATAATTTTCGTATCTATTTTTTATGATCTTTTATGTATTGTTTATGACCAATCTTGTTTAGCATTAAGAAAAAAAGAAGCAGAAAATATATTAATTGAATATATTAAAAATTAAAAAAATATCATTACTTAATGAATAAAAATAAAGTTATTAAAATAGCTATTATAGGAAATCCTAATGTAGGAAAAACATCTTTATTTAATAAACTTACTGGTCTTAATCAAAAAATAGGAAATTATACAGGTGTAACAGTTGATAAAAAAATTGGTTTTTTTTATTATGAAAAAAATTATTATCAAATAATAGATATGCCTGGAACATATAGTATTTATCCTTCATCAGAAGACGAAGAAATAATTATAAAATTATTATTAAATAAAAAAAATATAGATTATCCAGATAAAATTATTGTTGTAGCTGATTCTTCTAATATAAAAAAAAGTTTATTCTTACTAAGACAAATACAAGATTTAGGATTTTCAGTATTACTTGTATTAAATATGATAGATGAGGCAAAAAAAAAAGGAATATTAATAAATATAAAAAAAATTAAAAAATTACTTTTTACAGATATTGTTTCAGTTAATGCAAGAAAAGGTATTGGAATAAATATTTTGAAGAGTAAATTAAAAAATTTTAAAAATAAAAAAAAAATTTTTTTTAATCCAGAATTATATTATTATTCTGCTATAAAAGAAATTAAAAAAAATTTTTTAATTGATTCTTATACATCATGGTATTATTTATCATCTAATAAAATTAATATTAAATCAGACTATAAAAATTTTTTAATAAAAAAAATAAAAAAAAAATATGGTATAATATCTAGAAGATTACAAATAAAAGAAACTATAGTAAGATATGAAGAAATTAATAAAATTTATTCTGATACAATTTATTATATTAAAAATAATAGTTATATAAATTTTTCTAGAAAAATAGATGATATATTGATAATGCATCCATTATTAGGATATATAACTTTTTTAGTTATTATATTTTTTATATTTCAGTCTATATTTTTTTTGTCTGAATTTCCTAAAAATTATATAGAATTTTTTTTCAATTTTTTTCAAAGAAAAATAGAAAATTCTTATAATGGACCGTTAAGTAATTTATTAACACAAGGAATAATTCCTGGAATAACAACCGTTTTTACTTTTGTTCCACAAATTTCTATACTTTTATTTTTTTTATTCATAATGGAAGAAAGTGGATATATAAATAGAGTAGTTTTTTTAATGGATAAAATAATGCGTCCTTTTGGATTGAACGGAAAAAGTATAGTCCCTATGATTTCGAGTATTGCATGTGCAATTCCTGCTATAATATCATCCAGACATATAGAAAATTATAGAGACCGTTTAATAACAATGTTAATAACTCCTTTTATTACTTGTTCTGCAAAACTACCTGTTTATATACTGATAATATCTTTAATTATACCAGATGAAAAATGGTATTTTTTTCAATTAAGAGGAATAGTATTAATGATTATGTATTTTATAGGAATTATATCTGCTTTTATTATAGCAATGATATTAAATAAAATTTTAAAAAAAAATTATAATAGTCATCTAATTATAGAAATCCCAACTTATAAAGTTCCTATAATTAGGAATATATTTATAAATATTTGGATACATATTAAATCATTTATTTTTAATACAGGTAAAATAATTTTATTGATAAATATCCTAATTTGGGTATTAGGATCATATGGTAGTCCTATTCTAAAATATAATAATGTTCGAGAACAAAAACTTGATAATTCCTATCTTGGATTACTAGGAAAAAAAATTGAACCTTTAATCAAACCATTAGGCTATGATTGGAAAATAGGAATAGGATTGTTATCATCATTTGTAGCAAGAGAAGTTTTTGTTAGTACAATGAATTCTTTATATAAAATAGAAAATAAAAATAATGAAAATTTAAATAAAATAATGAAAGATGATTTTGATAAAGTTACAAAAAAACCAATTTATAATATACCTACAGGACTATCGTTATTGTCTTTTTATGCATTTTCTATGCAGTGTACAAGTACTTTATTTATTCTTAAAAAAGAAACTAAATCATGGATTTGGCCGATAATACAATTAACTTTTATGACAATTTTATCATATATAATTTCACTTTTAATATATCAAATACTAATGAGAATATGTTAGAACATATAATTATACTTATTATTTTTATAATTTCTATTTTAATATTTTTAACAAAAATCTTTTTATTTTTTAAAAATAAAAAGATTTTTATTTGTAGAAAACAATGTATATGTAAGAAATAATTTAATTTTATTTTTTTATAGATGATTCTATAATATTTTTAAAAAAATTTGATAAAGATAATCCAGCAGATTTTAATTGTTTAGGAAAAATACTTTCTTTTGAAAGACCTGGTATTGTATTAATTTCTATAAAAAATGGTTTATTTTTTACAATAATATATTCTGCTCTTGACATTCCTGACAAATTTAAAATTTTATATACTTTTTTAGCAATTTTTATAATATTTCTTTCGATATTAAATGGTAATTTTGCTGGTGTTATTTCTTTAGATTTACCAGAATATTTTGATTCGAAATCAAAAAAATCATTTTGACTAATTATTTCCGTTATAGGTAAAACTTTAATTTTTTTCTTATTAAAAGAATATACTCCAACTGAAACTTCTTTTCCTTTTAAAAAAGATTCAACTATAATTTCTTCATCTAATTCAAAAGCTTTTTTTAATGCATAATCAAATTCATTTTCTTTATTAACTTTGCTTATTCCCAAACTAGATCCAGATTTACTAGGTTTTATGAAACAAGGAATCCCTATTTTTTTTAAAATATTTTTTTTACAAAAATTTTGATTTTTATTTATAAAAATATAATTAGAAACATTTATTCCAAAATCTTTTAAAAACGATAAACAGTATTTTTTATTAAATGTTATGTTAGAATTATGAAAATTAGAACCAGTATATGGAATATTCAATAAATCAAAATATGCTTGTAGAATACCATCCTCACCAGGAGTACCATGTATAGCAATAAATGCAAAATCAAAATTTAATTTCTTATTATTTATAATTACAGAAAAATCACCTTTATTTATTAAATATTCATTATTTTCATTTGATTTTAAAATCCATTTTTCTTTTGAAATATAAATTTTATAAGGATCATATTTCTTTCTACATAAATTTTCAAAAATTAATTGACCACTTTTTAATGAAATGGATGATTCCTCTGAAAATCCTCCCATTATAATAGCAACTTTTTTCATTATTATTATTTTATTGTAATATTTTCAGATAATATAAAATTATTTTTTTAATATTTTTGTTTAGTTAATTATTTATGTGCTCTATGATAAAAATAAAATATTTATTTATAATAATAATTAACATATTATTTTCAATATTTCTAGTTCATAAAATTTCACAAATAACACTAAGATGGATTGATTCTTATACTAAACATGGAAGTTATGTAGTAGTCCCAAATATACAATATTTAACACTTTCTAAATCCATATCTATAATAAAAAAATTAGGTTTAAAATATAATGTAAAAAATATTTATAAAAATGAAATTAATTTTTTTAAAAAACATAAGGTAATATTTTTTTATCCTAAAAATGGATCTTATATAAAAAAAGGAAGATGTATTTTTATTTGGATAAATAACAATTCTAAAGAATTATTCAAATCAATTTTACCAAAAATTATAAATAAAAAAGAATCTACAGCTATAGAAATACTTAATAGAAACAACATTTTTATTAAAAAAATTAAATATAAAAATAAAAAACAAAATTATAATAAAAATGTAGTATTAAAAGTTATTTATAATAATAAAATAATATATCCTGGATATATATTCCCTTTTTATAACAATTATATTACTTTAATAATAGGAGAAAAAAATAATATTATACCTAACGTTGTTGGAATTTCTTTAAGAAAAGCAATTAATATTTTTATAGAAAAAAAATTTAGAAAAATTTTTTTTCATGTAGAAAATGAAATATACATTATATACAATAATAATTTAATATTAAAAAATATTTTTAATAAATATAAAAATGAAAAAATTTGTAAACAAAACCCATTTTATGGAAAATTATGCAATTACAACGAAATTATTCATATATGGATAAAAAAACATAATAATGAATTAAAAAATAATAATAAAAAAGAATTTTTAGATAATAAAAAAAACGAAAATAAAAAGGAAAATAAATCAGAAACTTCTAATAAGATAAAATCTAACAGTAAGTTAGGTAATAAAAAAAAGGAAAATAAATCAGGAACTTCTAATAAGATAAAATCTAACAGTAAGTTAGGTAATAAAAAAAACGAAAATAAATCAGGAACTTCTAATAAGATAAAATCTAACAGTAAGTTAGGTAATAATATTCTATAATGAATGTAATAATAATAGGAAAAAATCAAAAAAAAATTCGTATAGATAAATTTATAATAAATAAAATTACTAATATCAGTAGAAATCAAATACAAAAATATATTAAAACTGGATCTATTTTAGTTAATAAAAATATTATAAAAAATAATTATATAATTAAACCATATGATAATATTAAAATTAATATACCATTAAAAATTAAAGAAAAAGTTAACTTATATCCAGCAGAAAAAATTAACATTGATGTCATACATGAAGATAATGATATTTTAATAATAAATAAACCACCAGGTCTAGTAGTTCATCCAGGAAATGGAAATCAATCTGGAACATTGATGAATGGTATTAAATATTACCTAAATAATTCATATTTATATAGATGTGGATTAGTACATAGATTAGACAAAGATACTTCAGGTATATTAATTATAGCAAAAAATAATAATTCCCAAAAAAATTTAAATAAACAATTTTATTTAAAAACAATTAAAAGAGAATATAGAGCTTTAATATGGGGAAAAATACCTAATGAATACGGAATAATTGAGGGTTTTATTAAAAGAGATCCAAAAAATAGAAAAAAAATGATTAATAGTAGTTTTAATAATCATGGTAAATATTCAATAACTTACTATAATGTTATAGAAAGATTTAATAAATATTTAACATATATCTCTTGTAAATTAGGAACAGGTAGGACTCATCAAATAAGAGTTCATTTTAAATATATTGGATATCCAATATTTAATGACATTCTTTATAGCAAAAGAAAACTTTTTTTTAAAAAAATATCTAAAAAATATAAATTTTTTTTTAAAGAATGTTTTAAAATTTTACCAAGACAAGCATTACATGCACAATCAATATCATTAATTCATCCAAATAATGGAAAAAAATATTATTTTTGTTGTCCAATACCAGATAATTTTAATAAAGTATTAAAACTATGTAGAAAACTATTTAATCACAATAATATTCCATGTAATATAAAATAAGATATAGAAAAATATATAATTAATCCAATAACATCTACTAATGTAGCTACAAAAGGTGCTGATGAACTTGCTGGATCTCCACCAAACTTTTTTATAATAAATGGTAACATAGATCCACTAAATGTCCCCCAAGAAACTACTCCTATTAAAGAAAAAAAAATAGTAAATCCAACTAAAATCCAATGATATCCATAATCAAATAATTTCATGTTATGCCAAATTACAATTCGTAAAAATCCTGTTAATCCTAATATAATTCCCAAAAATAAACCACATATTATTTCTCTTCTCATTACTATTAACCAATCTTTCATTTTAACCTCTTCCAACGCCATAGCTTGAATAATTAAACTAGATGCTTGAGATCCACTATTACCTCCACTAGATACAACTAGAGGAATAAATAAAGATAATATTATTGCTTTTTCTATAAAATTTGAAAATCTTTGCATTACTGTAGTAGTAAACATTTCTCCAATAAAAAGCAATATTAACCATCTTGCTCTTTTTTTTATTAATTTATACAAAGGAATACTTAAATATGATTGATTTATAAACTCCATTCCACCCATTTTTTGTAAATCTTCTTTATAATTCTCATTAAAAACTAAAAAAATATCATCAATTGTTACAATTCCTAATAAATAATTTTTATCATCTATAACTGGTAAAGATACTCTATTATTCATAGAAAATATTTTAGTTGCTTCCTCTTCTGTATCAGTTACTTTTAATACATCAGTATATTTCTTATCCATTAATTTATAAACTTTTGTATTAGGATCTACTAATAAAAATTTTCCTATTTTAATGTCATCTATTAATCTACCAAAATTATCTACTATATAAACAATTTCTATTACATTACTATTTTTAACTTCTTTTCTTATGTAATCTAATACTTTTTTAACTTTCCAAGTTTTTTGTACAGCTATATTATAAGGTACCATCAATCTACCTACACTATTTTCAGGATATCCTAAAGAGACTAATGTTTTTTTCTTTTCCTCTGGATTTAAATATTTAATTAAATATTTTAAAAAATCTTTTGGAAGATCTTCTAAAAAAGAAACGCGATCGTCTACCGATAAATTATTTAAAAATTCTTTTCTTTTTCTTGATGGAATTCTTTCAATAATCATTTTTTTTGTAGGAAAATCAAGAATTCTAAATACAGATTTAGCTTTAAAAGAATTTAATAAATTAAATATATTTACTATATAATTTGGATTATTATGTATTAATTCAACTAATGTACCAATAGTTTGATTATTTAAATATTTTTTATCCAAAAAATGATTTCTATATTCATTTTCATTAAACATTTTTATATTTTTTATTAAAATATTTTAATTGTATATTTTTTATAAAATTAACACTTAATACATTATTGTAATTTAAAAAATGGAATATAATTTTAGAGAAATAGAAGAAAAATGGAGAAAATATTGGAAAAAAAATAATATTTTTCGTATAAAAGAAAATAAAAAGAAAAAATATTATATTTTAAATATGTTCCCTTATCCATCTGGATCTGGATTACATATAGGACATTGTCTAGGATATATAGCTTCAGATATTTACGCTAGATATAAAAGAGCAAAAGGATATAATGTTTTAAATCCAATTGGATTTGATTCTTTTGGATTACCAACAGAACAATATGCTATACAAACTGGAAAATCTCCACATAGTATAACTTATGAAAATGAAAAAAAATACAAAAATCAAATAGAGGATATAGGTATTTCATTTGATTGGAGTAGAAAATTAAGTACTAGTAATCCAATTTATTATCGTTGGACTCAATGGATGTTTATACAAATTTTTAATTCATGGTACGATAAAAAAGAGAATAAAGCTAAAGATATAAATATCTTAATTAAAGAATTTAACAAAAATGGGAATTACAAAATAAATGCATATACTTCATACAAAAGAAAATTTAATTCAAAAAAATGGATATATTATAATTTTTTAAAAAAAGAAACTATACTTCAACATTATAGACTTGCATACTTAAAAAGAAGTTTGGTTAATTGGTGTAACGAATTAGGAACAGTATTAGCTAATGATGAAATAAATAATGGAAAAAGTAAAAGAGGAGGATATCCAATAAATAAAAAAAAAATGTTACAATGGCATATAAGAACAACTGCTTATTCAAATAGACTTATTAAAGGATTTGATGATATCAAATGTTCTAACTCTCTAAAAAAATTACAATTAAATTGGATTGGAAAATCAAAAGTAATTTCAATATTAATTAATATAATTAATATAGGAAAAATAGAGGCAATAATATTATATCCTGAACTTATATTTGGAATAACATTTATTACGTTATCAAAAAATCATTCAATTTCAAAAAAAATAAATAATTTTTATAAAAATCAGGATAATTGTACTTCAAATTTTCTTACAAAATATTACGCATTACATCCAATTACAAATAAAAAAATTCCAATTTTTATTGGTGATTTTTTTTTCATAAAAAATAAAAGAAAAGTTTATTTAGGAATACCTGGTCATGATAAAATTAGCAAAATATTTTCTTATAAATTCAACAATATTGAAATAATTAATGTATTAAAACATAAAAATGAAAAAGATGAAATATGTATTAATTCTAATTTTTTAAATGGATTCAATAGAATAGAAGCTAGAAAAAGAATAATAAAAATATTATTAGAAAAAAAAATAGGAAAAAGTGAAACAAGTTATAAAATGCACGATGCTATTTTTTCTAGACAAAGATATTGGGGGGAACCAATTCCTATATATTTTAAACAAGGAATTCCAATTCCAATTCCTATTAATAAACTACCTATAGTATTACCAATAATAAAAAATTTTTATACAAAAAGTGAAAAATCTGCGTTATATAAATCAAAAAAATGGGCTTGGAATGAGAAAAAATTAAAAATAGTTTCAACAAATCTTATAAACAATAAATATATATTTCCAATTGAAACTAATACAATGCCTTGTTGGGCTGGATCAAGTTGGTATTTTTTGCGTTATATGGATGTTAAAAATAATAATTTTTTTTTAAGTAAAGAAAAAGAAGATTATTGGAAAAACGTTGATTTATATATTGGAGGATCTGAACATGCTACTGGTCATTTAATATATGCAAGATTTTGGAATAAATTTCTAAAAGATAGAGGATGGATTAAATCAGAAGAACCATTTAAAAAAATAATAAATCAAGGTATGATTTTACATCATTCAGCTATAGTTTTAAAAGTAACTGGAAAAAAAATATTTGTATCTTATGGTTTAAAAAATTATAAAAAATATAAATTTTCATTTCAAGAGATGTATATAGACATTTCTTTAACTATAGAAAAAAATAAAATAGATATAAATAAATTTAAAGAATTTTATCCATTATTTAATGATGCAACTTTTCTTTTAGAAAAAGGTTTTTTTTTCTGTAAAAGAAAATTAGAAAAAATGTCAAAATCTAAATATAATATAATAAAACCTTATGATATATCTAAAAAATATGGTTCAGATGTATTTAGAATGTATGAAATGTTTTTAGGACCTATTACACAATCAAAATCTTGGGATGGATATAAAATAAATGGTATAAAAATATTTATAAGAAAAATTTGGAGTATTTTTCATGAAAATGGAAAATTTTATGTAAATGAAGACAAACCAACAATAGAAGAATTTAGATTATTAAACAACCTAATAAAAAAAATAGATGAAAAAATAGAATTGTATCATTTTAATACATGTATAAGTGATTTTATGATATTTATTAAAAAATTGATTAAAATAAAGTGTAATAAAAGAAAAATATTAGAACAATTTATTAAATTAATAGCCCCATTTGCTCCATATATCTCTGAAGAGATATGGAATAAATTAGGTAAAAAAAAATCTATTATGTATACTTTTATTCCTAATTTTAAATCAAAATTTTTATTAGATAATAAAATTAAATATATAGTAATGTTTAATGGAAAATTAAAATTTACAGAAAATTTTGATTCAAAATTTACAATAGAAAAAATAAAAAATAATATTTTAAATAATCCTAAAATAAAAAATATTTTAAATAAAAAAAAATTAAAAAAATTAATTATAATACCAAAAAAAATAATAAATATTTTATATTGACGATTTATTTTATATATTATGTCAAAAAAAAACCAAAATAACACTGGTTGTAATTTTTTCAATTATAGTATTGAAAAAAATTTTAATAAAGCTGCAAAGTTTATATCTGTAGATAATGGTATTCTAGATCAAATTAAAGAATGTAATTCTGTTTATAGGATGCATTTTCCTGTAAAAATAGATAAAAAAATAAAAATAATAAAAGCATACAGGGTTCAACATTCCCACCATAAACTTCCATGTAAAGGAGGAATTAGATACAGTAGTAAAGTTAATCAAGATGAGATTATAGCTTTAGCTGCATTAATGACTTACAAATGCGCAATAATGGATGTACCATTTGGAGGTGCTAAAGGTGGAATAAAAATAGATCCACAATCTACATCTAAAGAAAATATAGAAAAAATTACTAGACGTTATACCTATGAATTAATAAAAAAAAATTTTATTGGTCCAGGAATAGATGTTCCAGCACCTGATTACGGAACAGGAGAGAAAGAAATGAGTTGGATTTTAGATACTTTTACATCTTTGCGTCCTGGAGATATAAATGCATTAGCCTGTGTAACAGGTAAACCTATTTCTCAAGGAGGCGTTAGAGGGAGGAAAGAAGCAACAGGATTAGGTGTTTTTTATGGAATTAAAGAATTTTGTAGTATAAAAGAAGAAATGTCATCAATAGGACTTGATGTTGGTATAAGTGGAAAAAGAATAATAATACAAGGATTAGGTAATGTAGGTTATCATACTGCTAATTTCTTTTATAAATCTGATGCTAAAATAATAGCTTTAGCTGAAAGAGAAGGAGCAATATATAACAAAAATGGATTAAATGTATCGAAAGTTATTTCACATTTAAAAAATACAGGTTCTATTTTAAATTTTCCAGATGCAGTTAATATAGAAAAAACAGAAAAAGCTCTAGAAATAGAATGTGATATATTAATTCCTGCTGCATTAGAAAATGTAATACATAAATATAATGCTCATAAAATTAATGCTAAAATTATTGGAGAAGCTGCAAATGGACCTATTACACATGAGGCAGATTCAATTTTAGAAAAAAAAGGAATAGTAATAATTCCAGACATTTATTTGAATGCTGGTGGCGTTACTGTTTCATATTTTGAATGGTTAAAAAATTTGAGTCATGTTCGTTATGGAAGAGTAGAAAAAAAATTTAGTGAAAATATGAATGGAGAATTATTAAACATAATAGAAACAATATGTAAAAAAACAATATCAGAAAAAGAAAAAAAAATTATATTAAGAGGCGCTAATGAAATAGATTTAGTAAGAAGTGGTTTAGAAGATACAATGGTTAGCTGTTTTCATAAAATACGTAATTTAAAAAAATCTTTAAACATACAAAACTTTCGTACAACATCTTTTTTATTAGCTATAAATAAAATTATTGATTCTTATGAAAAATTAGGAATTTTTCCATGAAAATAGTATTATATACAACATGAAGTATAAAAGATTATTGTTGAAATTAAGTGGAGAATCTCTTATGGGAAACAGTAAATTTGGACTTCATTCTGACCGTCTTACACAATATGCAGAAGAAGTTAAGAAAATTGTAAATATGGGGGGTCAATTAGCTATAGTTATAGGAGGTGGAAACATATTTAGGGGATTTTCCAGAATTAGAGAAAAAGCTATTAATCGTATAGAAGGGGATTATATGGGAATGTTAGCTACTGTTATTAATGGTATAGCTTTTCAAGCTTATCTTGAAAAAGTTGGAATATGTGCTCATATTCAAACAGCAATTAGAATGGATCAAATAGCAGAACCTTTTGGAAAAAATAAAGCTATTTATCATCTTGAAAGAGGCAGAGTAGTAATATTCGTTGCTGGTACTGGTAACCCTTATTTTACTACAGATACAGCTGCTGTTTTAAGAGCAATAGAAATTAAGGCAGATGTTTTATTAAAAGGAACTAGGGTAGATGGCATCTATACAACAGATCCTGAAAAAAACAAATTTGCTAGAAAATTAAAAAATATATCGTTTGATATGGCATATAAAATGAAAATTAAAGTAATGGATCAAACAGCATTCATTTTAGGTAATGAAAATAATTTACCTATTATAATTTTTAATATAAATAAAAAAGGAAATCTTCAAAAATTAATTTCCGGAGAAAAGATTGGAACTTTAGTCTCAAAAAACTAAAAAATTATGGAAAAATTAGAAAAAATTTTTTCTTTTTGCATAAAAGATATGGAAAAAATTTTTAATATCTTAAAAAAAGATATAAGTAAAATACGATTGGGAATTAGATCATTAGCCTCTACTTTAGAAAAAATAAAAATAAAATATTATAATAAATTTGTTCCATTATTAGAAATTTCTAGTATTACAATTATAGACAATAAAAATATTACTATCCAACCATGGGATAAAACTATTATTTCTACAATTGATAAAGCTATAATAGATGAAAATCTAGGATTTATGCCAACAAACAAAGGAGGAATAATATATATCAAAATGCCTTCTATTACAGAAGAAGGTAGAAAAAATTTAGTAAAAAAAATAAAAATTTATACTGAACATTCAAAAATATTAATTAGAAATATTAGAAATAAAAATAAGAAAAATATAAAAAAATTAATAATATCTGAAGACTTATTAAAATTAGGAGAAAATAAAATACAAAATATTACTAGTGATTATATAAAAAAAATAGATTTTTTTTATGATCAAAAAAAAGAGGAAACACTAAGAATATAAAAAAAATGATAAGTAAATACTCAATTAAAGAAATTTTAAATAAAGGAATTTTATTCGAAAATAAAAAATTAATAGTTGAGGGATGGGTTAAATCTTTTAGACATTCTATGTTTATAATGATAAACGATGGATCTACAGTAGAAAATTTACAAATAGTTTTATATAAAAATTTTATAAAAAAAATTACAATTGGATCTTCTATTAAAGTTATAGGAATAATAAAAAAAAGTTACGGAAGTAAACAAAGTATTGAATTAAAATCACATGAAATAAAATTTTATAATTTAGTAGATAATAATATTATACAAAAATCTATTTTACAACCTAAAACTCATAGTCTAGAAAAAACTAGAGAACAAGCTCATATAAGATTTCAAACCAGTATTTTTAGTTGTGTAATGAGAATTCGTCATTTTATATCTTATTTTATACATAAATATTTTTGTAAAAAAAATTTCTTTTATTTACATACACCTATTATAACTTATTCTAATTGTGAAGGAACTGGAGAAATGTTTGAAATAGTTACTAAAAAAAAAAATAATATTAATGAAAATTTTTTTAAAAAAAAATCTTATTTAAGTGTATCTGGTCAATTAGAGGCTGAATCTGCTATTATGGGATTAGGAAAAGTTTATACTTTTGGTCCTGTATTTAGAGCAGAAAATTCAAATACTAAAAGACATTTATCTGAATTTTGGATGTTAGAACCAGAAATTGCATTTTCTAACTTAGATGATAACATAAATCTAGCAGAAGATTTTTTGAAATTAACTATTAAATATATTATTGATAATTGTATAGAAGATTTATCATTTTTAGATAAAAATATAAAAAAATGGAATAAAAAAAAAGAAATTACTGTATTAAAAACATTAGAAATTATACTAAAATTTTCTTTTCACAGAATTACTTATACAGAGGTTATAAACATATTAAAAAAAATAGAAAAAACGAAAAATATAAATTTTGTCTATCCAATTTATTGGGGAATGGATTTACAATCTGAACATGAACAATATTTAGTAAATGAATATTTTAATGGAATCCCTGTTATAGTTTTTAATTATCCTTCTTCTATAAAAGCCTTTTATATGCGAATGAATGATGATAATAAAACTGTTAGTGCAATGGATATTTTATTTCCAAAAATAGGTGAAATTATTGGAGGTTCTCAAAGAGAAGAACGTTATGAAATGTTACTAAAAAGAATTAAAGAATTAAAAATAAACATTGATACACTTTGGTGGTATTTAGACTTACGTAAATTTGGATCTATACCTCATAGTGGATTCGGTTTAGGATTCGATAGATTAGTTCAATTTATTACAGGAATGAATAATATTAGGGATGTTATTCCATTTCCAAGAACCCCTGGTTATACTATATTATAATTTTTTAATAATGTTAAAACAACAATTATACCAAAAAGGTCAACATAAATTATCACCTAAACAAATAAAATTGATGAAATTAGTTCAATTATCTGTTTTAGATTTTGAACAAAAAGTTAGACAAGAATTGGATAATAACCCTGCTCTTGAAGAAGAGACATATTCTTTTTGTGAAGATGAGATTTTTGATGAAAAAAATAATACAGAATTTTTAGATGAAAAAGATTCTAATATTGAAACTAATAAAGAATCTGAAATATCAGATATTGATGAATATCTTACTTATTTAAGTGATGATGAGTTAGAAGAATTCAAATTAGTAAATAATCATAATATTATAATAAAAAATAATTATATACCAACTATTACATCTAAATACTCATTTCAAGAATATTTAAAAAATCAATTACATACATTTCGTTTAAATAAAAATGATATATCTATAGCTGATTTTATATTAGGAAATATAGATGATGATGGATATTTAAGAAGAAAAAATGAATTATTATCTAATGATATTTTTATTGTATTAGGAAAATCAGTTAGTAAAGAAAAGATAGAGCAATTAATTGTAAAATACATACAGAAATTGGAACCTATTGGAATAGGATCTAGAAATTTACAAGAATGTTTATTAATACAATTAAACATGAATAAAAATATATCTTTTGAGTATAATTCTATTGCAATAGAAATTATAAAAAATAATTTTGAATCTTTTATTAAAAAACATTACAAAAAATTACAAAAAAAATTGAGAATAAGTAGTAAAAAACTAAAAAATGTATTTTTTTTAATAAAAAAACTTAATCCTAAACCAGGAAAAATGTATTCTGAAAATTATAAAATATTAGATTATATTATTCCAGATTTTACTATATCTATAGTAGACGAAAAATTAGAATTAACCTTGAATCAAGGAAATACACCAGAATTAAGAATTTCCAATATATATTTAAATATGCTAAAAAAATATAAAAATAATAAAGGAAAAAATGATAATAAAACTTTGGTATTTATTAAGAATAAAATAGATTCTGCAAAATGGTTTGTTGACGCTATAAAACAACGTAAAAATACATTAATGTTAACTATGAATACTATAATGGATTATCAAAAAGAATATTTTATGACTGGTGATCCTGTTAAAATAAAACCAATGATATTAAAAAATATTTCAAAAAAAACTGGATTAGATATATCAACAGTTTCACGTGTTGCCAACAGTAAATATGTTAGTACACCATATGGAACATTTTTAATAAAAAAATTTTTTTCTGAAAAAATGAAAAACAAATATGGAAAAGATATTTCTTCTATTGAAATTAAAAATTTTTTAGGTGAATATATTTCAAATGAAAATAAAGAAAATCCTTTAACTGATGAAAAATTATCAAAAATTCTTAAAAAGAATGGTTATCTTGTAGCAAGAAGAACAATAGCAAAATATAGAAATCAAATGAAAATACCTGTAGCAAGAATGAGAAAAACAATATTATAATTTATTTATTACTATTGTTTTACAATTGGAAAATTCATTTATAGAATAAAGAGATAACTCTCTACCATAACCTGATTTTTTTACTCCTCCAAAAGGGAATATAGGCGATGATTCTACGACTTTATTAATAAATACCATTCCAGAATTAATTTTGTAAGATAGTTTTTCTGCTTTTTCTATATCATTTGTCCAAATAGAAGTACCTAGTCCATAAATAGTATTATTAACTATATTAATAATCTCTTTTTCTTTATAAAAAGGAATAATTAATGCTATTGGTCCAAATAATTCTTCTTTATTTAAAATTTTATTTTCTTTATTAACCTGTATTAAAGATGGAGAAAAAAAATTTCTATTTCTTTTAGTTCTTAAACATATTTTTCCTCCATTTAATAAAATTTTTTTATATTGATTATACAATTTATCTGATAAATCAGATCTAGAAATATATCCTATTCTTGTATCTTTATCATATAAATTACCTTTTTTAAATTTTTTCATTTCGTATATAATTAAATCAATAAAATCATTTATTATATCTTTATCTACTATAAATCTTTTTGCAGATATACAAGATTGTCCTGTATTATTTAATCTTGATATTGTTGCTAATTTTGCTATTTTTTTAAGATTATTTTTAGTGTCTTTTAAGACAACAAATGCATCATTCCCTCCTAACTCCATAATTGATTTTTTTATATTTTTTCCGGATATAGAACCTATAGTTTTTCCAGAGTTGGTACTACCAGTAAATGATATTCCGTGTACTACATCGCTAGATATTACGTTATTTATATCTGAATCTTTTATTAATAATATTTGAAATGATCCAATAGTAAATCCAGAAATATAAAATAATTTTTCCAAAAATATAGAAGTACCAGATGTATTTATAGATGGTTTTACTAAAATTACATTTCCTAATATTAAATTAGGAATAGAAAATCTTATAATTTGCCAAATAGGATAATTCCATGGTGTAATACCTAATATAGAACCTAATGGTTCATATCTAATATATGATTTATAATATTTTTCATCACATATTTTTTTAGTAGTATTAATATTTTTTATATTACAATAATATTTACATAAATTAATACTTTTATCAATTTCTGATTCAGATTCTTTTATTGGTTTTCCCATTTCTTGGGTTATTATCTTTGCTATATAATCTTTATTTTTAAGTATTAAAAAATATAATTTTTTTATATATTTAATTTTAATATTATAATATATATTTTTCCATTTTTGGAATGCATTATTAGATATTATTAATTTATTTTCAATTTCTTTTTTAGAAAGAAAGAAATATTTATTTATAACTTTATTATTTTCAGGATTTATTGTACAAAACATTTTTATCTTTCTTACTAAAATATTTAGAATAAAATTTTATTTTTTTTAAAAAAAGTAATAATCCATTTGAACGAATAGGAGATAAAAATGTTGTTAATCCTATTTCATAAATAATACTATTATTTGAATTAATTATTTCATCAGGAAATAATCCAGAATATAATTTTATCATAAGAGCTATCATACCTTTTGGTAATAAAGCATCACTATCAGCATAAAAAAAAATTTTTTTATTTTTAAATTTAGCCTCTAGCCATACCATAGATTGACAACCTTGTATCAATTTATCATTTGATCTAAATTTATCAGACTTTTTTTTTAATTCATCTCCCAAATCAATCAGAAATTGATATTTCTCTTCCCAATTATTAAGAGATTTAAATTCATTTTTTACTATTTTTTCTCTTTGTATAAGACTCATATTATATAAATCCATTTATTAAATTAATTTAATTCTTGCAATTTTTGCAGCTTTAACCATATTTTTAATGGATTCTACTGCTTCATTCCAAGTTCTAGTTTTTAATCCACAATCTGGATTTATCCAAATGTTTTCTTTTGGTAAAAAATTACATGCTTTTTTAATTAAATTAAATATTTCTTTTTCAGTAGGAATTCTTGGAGAATGAATATCGTATATTCCGGGTCCTATTTGATTTGGATAAGAAAATATAGAGAAAATTTTCAATAATTCCATATTCGATCTAGAACTTTCTATAGTAATTACATCTGCATCTAAATCTGATATTTCTTTAATTATATCGTTGAATTCACTATAACACATATGAGTATGTATTTGTGTCTCGTCTTTTACACCACTAGATGCAATATGAAATGATTTAATAGACCAATCGAAGTATGATTTCCAGTTTTTCTTTTTTAATGGTAATCCTTCCCTTAATGCTGGTTCATCTATTTGAATAATTTTAATTCCATACTTTTCTAAAGATAAAACTTCATCTCTGATAGCCCAAGCTATTTGATATGAAGTTTTATATAATGATTGATCATCTCTTACAAAAGACCATTTTAATATTGTAACAGGACCAGTTAACATACCTTTTACTAGTTTTTTAGTTTTAGATTGTGCATAACAAATCCAATCAACAGTTAATTCCTTATTTCTACTTATATCTCCATATATAATTGGGGGTTTTACACATCTACTACCATAACTTTGAACCCAACCATTATTAGTTGATAGCATTCCATTCAATTTTTCTGAAAAAAATTCTACCATATCGTTTCTTTCAAATTCTCCATGTACTAAAACATCTAAACCAATATTTTCTTGTTTTTTTATAACATCTAAAATATATTTTTTTATTTTTTTTTCGTATTCTTTCTTACATAATTGTTTTCTTATAAATTTATTTCTTGTTATTCTAATTTCTTTGGTTTGTGGAAAAGAACCAATAGTCGTAGTTGGAAATAATGGTAAATTAAAAATTTTACGTTGTTTTTTTTGTCTTATTGAAAAAATATTTTTTCTTTTTAAGTCTTTGCTATAATAAGATCTTTTTTGTATTTCTTTATTATAAATAATATTAGATTTAAAATTAATAGTTGACGAATTGTTAAATAATATATTTTTATCTCCTTTTATAATTTTTTCTAAATCATTTAGTTCATAAATTTTTTGTTTTGCAAAAGACATTTTGTTTTTTATATCATAATGAATATATTTCTCATCTTCTAAATCAATTGGTACATGTAATAAAGAACAGTTAGGAGCAATCATAACGCGATCTTCCCCGATTGAACTTATAGATTTCTCTATTTTTTTTACTGAGTTATGATATAAATTTTTCCATATATTTCTTCCATTAATTATCCCTAGAGATAATATTGTTTTAGATTCTTTAATAAAAGATAGAACTTTATCTAATTGATTAGGATCTTCTACTAAATCTATATGTATAGCATCTATATATTTATAAAATTCATTAAAAATATTTAGATTATCGGAAATTCCATCAAAATAAGATGTTAATAAAATTTTTGTATCACTATTATGAAAATGTTTATATATCTTTTTATAAGCATATTTTATTGATGTTTTTTCACGATCTGACAAATCTAAAGAAAGTATAGGTTCATCTAGCTGAACCCATTTTATATTTTTACTAATTAAAATATCAATAATTTTTATATAAATAGTTACAATATTATCAATTAAATCCATTTTATTAAATGAAGTATCTTTTTCTTTACCTAAAAAAAGATAAGATACTGGACCTATTAAAACAGGTTTAATTTTATCATATGAATTTAATATATTTTTTAATTCTTCTATTTCATAAAAAATTTTTTTTGAGTAAAGAAAAAATTTTTGATTTTTAGTAAATTCTGGAACAATATAATGATAATTAGTATTAAACCATTTAGTCATTTCCATAGCTTTAATATCAAATTTATTATCTTGATATCCTCTAGCCATAGAGAAATATAAATCAATTATATTTTTGAATTTTGGAATTAAATATGATTCAGGAACAACACCTATTAAAATAGATAAATCTAAAACGTGGTCATAAAAACTAAAATCATTACATGGAATTATATCTAAATTAGATTTTATTTGAATATCCCAATTTTCTTTTCGTATTTTTTTTCCTACATTAAATAAAGTAAGATAATCAATATTATTGGACCAATATTTTTCACAAGCTATTTTCAATTCTCTACCTTTTCCTATTCTAGGAAATCCTAAATTATGTTTCAACATTAAATAAAATTTTTAGTATTGTAAATTAATTTTACGAATTATACAAGTATTCTAATATTTCTTTTTCCAAAAAAGAAAAAATTTTTCCTCTTCTGTTCATAACTATATATGCAGTTTTACATATTTCTTTAAATGGAATTTTTTTATTATTTTGTATTCCTCCTAAAGAAAAAGAGGGAATATATCTAGGAGGAAATCCATATCCAAAAATATTTGATCCAACCCCTACTATTGTAGCTGTATTAAATTTAGTATTTATAGATGATTTTGAATGATCACCCATTATCATACCAAAAAATTTTATTCCAGTAGGAATGAAATTTTTTTCTTTATAATTCCATACAGTTGAATTAGCATAATCATTTCTTAAGTTTGAAACATTAGTTCCAGCCCCTAAATTACACCATTCTCCTAATATAGAATTACCTACGAAACCATTATGAGATTTATTAGAAAAAGAAAAAAATATTGAATTATTAATTTCTCCTCCGATTTTACAAAATGAACCTATAGTCGTTCCACCATATATTTTTGTTCCTATATTTAGGGTGGAATTTCTTCCAATAAAAGCAGGACCTCTTATTACAGTTCCTTCCATTAAAGTTACTTCTTTTTCAATATATATAGGTCCATTTTTTGCATTTAGTACAACATTATTACATTCTAAATTGTCTTGCAAAAAAATTTTTTTATTATTTAAAATAATATTATTACCTAATAAAAAATTAGATTTCTTACCTTTTGTTAATAAAAAAAAATCTTCATTTAAAAAAAACGAATTTTTTGTAAAAATATCCCAAATATTTTTAATACAAATTAACTTATCTACTTTATAGATTCTATTATATTTTATTTTTTCTAAAAAATTTTTTTCATAATCTTCATAAGAAAAACGTTTTTTTTTTATTACTACAATTTTATTTTTATATAATATAGCTTCATCATATTTCATTAATTTAATTATATCAACAATATTTTCATTAGGTAAATATGAAGAATTTATTAATAATATATCATTAAAAGGTAGATTATCTTTATCTATAGAATATTTTCGTAATAAATACGATTTAGTAAATAAATAATTTATATTTTTTCCTATAAATTTTTCCCATCTTTCTTTTATAGTTAAAATACCAAATTTTATTTCTGATATTGGTCTAGTAAAAGTTAATGGTAATAGATTATTCCATATAACTGAATCATCGTATAATATAAAATTCATATTATCGTTTTTTTTTTAATTTATTGTATTTTTCATATTTCTTTTTAAATTTTTCAGCTGGTCCTGTTTTACCAAAAAATCTTTTTTCTCCAGTAAAAAATGGATGAGAATAACTAGATATTTCCATTTTATATAACGGATAATCTTTTCCTTTTATTTTTATATATTCTTTAGTATTTACAGTTGATTTACACATAATAATTTTATCATTATTAATATCTTTAAAAACAACAAGTCTATAATTTTCAGGATGTATTTTTTTTTTCATATATAAATTATTTTATTTTTGAAAACGATAAATAATACCATTTATATTCATTCCAGCACCTAAAGAAGCCATTAATATAACATCTCCAGGATTAATTTTATGTGGTAACATTTTTTTTTTTAATATTAAGTCTAATATAGTAGGTACAGTAGCAACAGAAGAATTTCCAAATTTTTGAATAGTCATTGGCATAATTTTTTTACAAAAATTATTATCTAAATCATAATTATATAATTTTAATAATCTATTTAAAATAGCATAATCCATTTTTGCATTAGCTTGATGAATTAATATTTTTTTTATATCTTTTAAATGAAAGTTATTATTATCAATAATTTTTTTTAACATTTTTGGCATTTCAGTAATTGCATATTCATAAATTTTTCTTCCATTCATTTTAATATTAACTAAAGATTTTTTATAATTTAAATTTATAGATGGTCCATTTGATAAATAATTCAATTCATTATTATTATCACACTGGCTATCATAACCAATAACTCCAAATTTTTCATTTAAATTTTTAATACTAATTGAAGATAAAATTGCTGCACCTGCACCATCAGAAAATATCATAGAATTTTTATCATGCGGATCAATAACCTTAGACAAGGTTTCTGATCCAGTTATTAATATATTTTTAGCGTATTTTGATTTTAAAAGTTTATCAGCTAAAATCATACCTTCTATCCATCCTGGACATCCAAAAATCATATCATATGGTCTACATTTATTATTTTTAATTTGAAGTTTATTTTTTACTTTAGCCGCAATAGATGGAACAAGATCAGATTGAAAAGAATTATGATTAATATCTCCATAATTATGAGCTGATATAATATAATCTAATTCTTCCTTATTAATATTTGAATTTGTTAATGCTCCTTTTGCAGCAATTGCTGCAATATCTGAATTTAAAATATTTTTTTCTACATATCTTCTTTCTTCTATTTCTGTTATATTTTTAAATTTATTAATAATTTCTTTATTAGACTTATTAATTTTTAATCCTCCTTTATTATAAAATTTAAAATTTAAAAAATATTTGTTTTTTATAACTTTTTTTGGCAAATAATGCCCAGTTCCTTTAATGATTGATATAATCATCAATAATAATTTTTATAAAAAATTAATATAAAAATAAAATCAATAATAATTATTACCTATGTTTATAATTTTATACTAATGAATAATTTTGAATTAGAAAAAAAATTAAAAGATATGTTTGATAACATATCTGAAGAATATGATATGATTAACAATATTTTATCATTTGGATTAGATTCTTTATGGAGAAAAAAGGTTATTAATATTTTAAAAAAATTTTTTTTAAAAAAAAATTATAGAAATATAAAAATATTAGATATAGCTTCTGGAACAGGTGAATTATCTTTTCTACTTTGCAATGAATTTTATAGATCTAAAATTATTGGACTAGATCCATCTGAAAAAATGTTAAAAGTAGCAATTAAAAAATTAAAAAAATACAATAATTGTTTAAATAAAATATTATTCATTAAAGGATATTCTCAAAATATACCATTCGATGATAATACTTTTGACATTATAACTATTTCTTTTGGATTAAGAAATTTTCAATTTCTTAATGAATCTTTAAAAGAAATATATAGAGTAATGAAATTATATGGAAAACTAATAATATTAGAATTTTCCAGACCAGATAACTTTTTTATCAGAAAAATTTATCATTTATACAATAAATTTATTATGATTAAAATAGGAGGATTTTTATCTAAAAATTATAATGCTTATAATTATTTAAAAGAATCAATAAATTATTTTTCATTTTATTTTAATGGAGAAAAAATGAAAAAATTTTTTCAAAGTAAAAATTTTAGATTGATACATATAAAAAAATTGACATTTGGAGTAGCTTCAATATATTTATTAGAAAAAAATATTAATTAAGTTTATTAATGATTAAATACATATCTAATTATATAACATCTTCTTTTTTAAAAAGAAGAATAAAAAATATAGAATTTACTATTAATTATCCTATAGAAATTCAAAATAAAATATTAAATAAATTATTATTATATGCTAGAAATACAGAATTTGGAAAAAAATATAAATTAAATGAAATAAAAAATTACAAAAATTTTTTTGAAAGAATCCCAATATGCAAATATTCCGACATAAAACAAACTATAAATAGAGTTAGAAAGGGAGAAAAAGATGTATTATGGCCTGGAAAAGTTAAATGGTTTGCTAGATCTTCAGGTACAACAAACACAAAAAGTAAATACATACCTGTAACGTTACAGTCTATGAATTCACATTATAAATCAGGAAAAGATATGTTATCTATTTATATAGATAATAATCCAAAAACAAAAATTTTTTTAGGAAAAGCTTTGCGTCTAGGAGGTAGTTATGAACTATACAAAATGTATAATAATTTTCATGGTGATTTATCTTCTATATTAATAAAAAATTTACCATTTTGGGCAGAAATTATTTGTACTCCAAGAAAAAAAATTGCACTAATGAGTGAATGGGATAATAAATTAAAAAATTTAATTAAAATAACAGTTAAAGAAGATGTTCGTATATTATTAGGAGTATGTTCTTGGTTATTAATTTTTCTTGATCGTTTATTAAAAAAATATAACAAAAAAAACATTAATGAAATATGGCCAAATATGGAAGTAATATTCCATGGAGGAGTTAGTTTAAATCCATACATACTACAATATAATAAATTATTTAATAAAGAAATAAATTATTATAATATTTACAGTGCATCAGAAGGTTTCTTTGCTATTCAAAATGAAAATAAAATAGAAGATCTTTTATTATTATTAAATAATGGAATTTTTTATGAATTTATTCCTATTGAAGATATTAATAATAATAATCCAAAAATATTATCTATAGGTGAAGTAAAATTAAATAAAAATTATGCTATGGTTATTTCTACAAATGCTGGTCTATGGAGATATATTATAGGAGATATAGTAAAATTTACTAATTTATCTCCATATAAAATTATAATCTCTGGAAGAACCACCCAATATATTAATTGTTTTGGAGAAGAATTAATTGTAGAAAATGCTGATAAAGCATTAAAAACTACTTGTATAAAAACAGATTCTATATTGCAAGAATATACTGCTGGACCTATTTATATTAATAAAGGAAAATCTGGAGCTCACGAATGGATTATAGAGTTTAAAAAACATCCCAAAAACATTTACAACTTTATAGATATTTTGGATAAAGAATTACAAAATTTAAATTCTGATTATGAAATAAAACGATATAAAGATATTATTTTACGTCCTCCAATAATACATGTTGCTAGAAATGGGTTATTTTATGATTGGTTAAAATTAAAAAATAAACTAGGTGGACAAAACAAAATTCCACGTTTATCTAATGATAGAAAATATATTGATTCTATAATTAGAATAAATAATAAAAAATAAGATTATGTATTCAAAAGATAAAAAAAAAGAAATATTTAAAAATTATGGTAAATCTATATACGATACTGGATCATCTAAAGTACAAATTGCTTTATTTACATATAGAATTAATTATTTAAATAATCATCTTGAAAAAAATAAAAAAGATTTTAATACAGAAAGAGCATTAATAAAATTAGTAGGTAAAAGAAAAAAATTATTAAAATATATTGAAAAAATAGATATAAATAATTATAAAGATATTATTAAACATTTAAAATTAAGAAAGTAACTTTTTTTCTAATTCAAAGAAAAATGTATGTCAAAAATTATAAAAGAGTCCATATCTTTGGAAGATGGTAGAAAAATAATTATAGAAACAGGATGTCTTGCTAAACAAGCGGATGGTTCTGCTACAGTTCGTGTGAATGATACTATGCTATTAGCCACAGTAGTATCATCTACTTCGAAAATAAAAAAAGAAATAAATTTTTTCCCATTAACAATAGATTATAGAGAAAAATATTATGCAGGAGGTAAAATACCTGGAGGATTCATAAAAAGAGAAGGAAGACCGTCTAATGAAGAAATCTTAACAATGAGATTAGTAGATAGAGGATTAAGGCCTATGTTTCCAAATATTTTAAATAAGGAAATACAAATTATGATATCTCTTTTATCTTACGATAAAACTGTATTACCGGATGGATTAGCAGGATTAGCTGCATCCGCAGCCTTATCTGTCTCCAATATCCCATTTAATGGACCTATATCTGAAGTACGAATAATTAGATCTGGAAAAAAATTTTTTATTAATCCAAGTTTAGAACAATTAAAAGAAGCAGATATAGATTTAGTTGTAGGGGGGTCTAATGATTCTATTATTATGGTTGAAGGAGAAATGAAAGAGATACTAGAAATAGAATTTTTAGAAATTTTAGAAAAAGCTCATGAAGAAATAAAAAAACAAATTGAGGCACAAAATAAACTAATAAAAAAAATCAATAAACAAAAAATAAATAAAGAAATAAAATCTTCAGAAGAGAATGAAATAAATATTTTATTAGAAGAAAAAGCAAATAATTTTTTTACAGAAAAAATTAAAAATATATATAAAAATAATTTTAATAAAAAAAATAGACTTATAAAAGAAAATTTATTATTAAATGAATTTAAAAATAAATTTTTTACAGAAAAAGAAATAGAAGAAAAAGATTTTTTAATTAATCAATCTTATGAAAAAATTAAAAAAAAATTAATAAGAAAATTATTAATAGAAAAAGGAATTAGAATTGATGGAAGAAAAAATAGAGAAATTCGTTCAATACATAGCTATGTAAATTATTTGCCTGGAGTACATGGTTCAGCCTTGTTCTCAAGAGGAGAAACTCAATCTTTAACTACAGTAACATTAGGATCATCATTAGATGCAAATAAAATTGATAATGTAATAATGGAAAATAATGAAAAGTTCTATTTACATTATAATTTTCCTCCTTTTTCAACAGGTGAAATACGTCATATTAGAGGAGTAAGTAGACGTGAAGTAGGTCATGGAAATTTAGCACAAAGAGCGTTAAAAAATATTATTCCTGATAGTCCTTATACAATTAGAGTTGTATCAGATATATTAGAATCTAATGGATCATCATCTATGGCTACAGTTTGCGCTGCTAGCTTAGCATTAATGGACGCTGGAATATCTATAAAAAATCCTGTATCAGGTATATCAATGGGATTAATTATGGAAGATGATAAAAAAATAATTATTTCAGACATTTTAGGGGAAGAAGATTATTTTGGAGATTTAGATTTTAAGATAACAGGGACAAAAAATGGTATTACTGCTTGTCAAATGGACATAAAAAATTCTAAAAAAATAACATATGATATTTTAAAAAAAATTTTAATGCAAGCTTTAGAAGGTAGACTTTTTATTTTAGATAAAATGATTAAAACTTTACCTAAATATAGAAAAAAAATGAAACCAAATACGCCAAAAATATATACGTTGGATATCCCAAAAAATTTTATAGGATCAGTTATTGGGCCAGGAGGAAGAATAATTCAAGATATACAATCACGTACTAATACTAATATTGTTATTGAAGAAAAAGATAAATTTGGTTACATAGAGATTGTAGGAAAAACTTACGAAAATATAGAAAATGCAATTAATATAATTAAAGAAATTACATTTATTCCAAAAATAGGAAAAGTTTATAAAGCAAAAGTAAAATCAATAAAAAATTTTGGGGCATTTGTAGAGATATCAAAAGGAGTTGAAGGATTATTACATATTTCAGAAATAGGATGGAAAAGATTAAATAAAATAGAAGAAGAATTAAATATAGGTGATATGATTGATGTTAAAATAATGGAAATGGATGAAAAAAATAGGAGAATGAAATTATCTAGAAAAGTACTTATTCCTCGTCCAAATAAAAAAATGAATTAGTAAAATAATATGATTATATGAGACAACTTAAAATTACTAAACAAGTAACAAATAGAGAATCTGAATCATTAGATAAATATCTTCATGAAATTGGAAAAATACCATTATTAACTCCTGAAGAAGAAGTAGAATACGCTAGAAAAGCAAGAAATGGAGATAGTTCAGCTATTAATAAATTAGTAAATGCTAACTTACGTTTTGTGGTATCAGTGGCTAAACAATATCAAAATCAAGGATTAAGTTTATGTGATTTAATTAATGAAGGAAATTTAGGATTAATAAAAGGAATATTAAGATTCGACGAAACCAGAGGATTTAAATGCATTTCATATGTTGTATGGTGGATAAGACAAGCAATACTACAAGCTATTGCAGAACAATCACGTTCTATAAGACAGCCAACAAATAAATTAGCATTATTAAATAAAATATTAAAAACTCTTGCTCAATTAGAACAAGAATTACATAGAACTCCTTCTATAAGAGAAATAGCGGATTATTTAAAAATGAATGAAAAAGAAGTTGAAGATTCTATAAAAAATTCTGGTAGACATATTTCTATGGATGCACCATTAGTAGAAGGGGAAGATTCTAATTTATATGATTTAGTAAGATCAAATGAATCACCTCGTCCAGATGAATTTTTAGAAAAAGAATCCTTGAAAAAGGATATAAAAAGAATTTTAGAAACACTAAGTGAAAGAGAACGAAAGGTTATTGTTTTGCATTTTGGATTAAATGGATCTCCACCAATGACTTTAGAAGAAGTAGGTAAATTTTGTGATTTAACAAGAGAAAGAGTAAGACAAATAGAAAGTATTGCTTTAAAAAGATTAAAACATTCATCAAGAAGTAAAATATTAAAACCTTATTTAGGGTAAAAAAATAAAAAGACCTCGAAGGGATTTGAACCCATAACCTTCTGATCCGTAATCAGATGCTCTATCCATTTGAGCTACGAGGCCTATAATTACAAATATAAAAAAATTAAGATTGAACAATTTTTAAAAATTGTTCAATCTTAAGAGATGATTTCCCTATTAATCCTCCATCAACATTATCACTATATATAATATCTTTTGCATTTAAATGATTAATGCTTCCACCGTATAAAATAGATATTTTATTAGAAATAAAATTTCCATATTTTTTGTTAAAAATATTTCTAATAAATTTATGCATTTTTTTTATTTGATTAATAGTTGCTGTTGATCCTGTTCCTATTGCCCATATAGGTTCATAAGCTATATGAATTAATTTAATTTCATCTGTAGAGCAATTAAATATTGTATTATTTAATTGTTTTTCAATAATTGAATATTGATTATTTTTATTTCTATCTTCATATGTTTCTCCTATACAAAATATAACTTTTATTTTATGTTTTAATGCTATTTTTAATTTTTTTAATAAAGAATTTTCATCTTCAAAAAAAATATTTCTTCTTTCACTATGTCCAATAATAACTATATTTATACCAATTGATTTCAACATATATGCAGATATTTCTCCAGTATACGATCCTTTCTCTTTAAAATAAATATTTTGAGCTGCAATTTTTAATGAAGTTCCTTGAGATATTTGATTAGATATATGTAAAAAGGGAAAAGATGGGGCTATAATAACTTCTTTATTATGAAAGATTTTTTTTTCATTAATATATTTTAAAAAATTTCTTAAAAAAGAAGTAGTTTCATGTAAATCATAATTCATTTTCCAATTTGCAACTATAATTTTTTTTTTCATCATATTACATTTTATTACAAGAATTGTTGATCGTTTTTTTTATTAAAAAAATAGTATAAATTAAAATTTCAAAATAAATTTTTTTTAGTTTTTTATTAGATAATCTATCTAAATTTTCCTTTAAATCTAAAATTTTTTTTATTAAAATATTTATATCAGAATTTATACAAAAATTCATATTATTAATAATATTTAATGTATTTCTTATATTTTTCTCATAAAAATTTATAACATCATAATTTGATATTTTATTATTTTTTATATAAAAAACATCTAATTTAATTAATGCAATTAATAAATAATTAATAATATCTATATATGTATCTAATATATTTTCTCCTTTAACGTGATAAAATCCTTTTAAAGAAATATTTCTTATTCTGATAATTTTAATGAAAATTTGATCTATAATAGAATGATTTTTTAAAATTTTCCACGATAAACCATAACTTTCTAACTTATAGAAAAAAATTTTCTTACATCTTTTAATAAAAAAATATATATAATTATAATTCATAACTAAACTAAAATTAAAATACAATAAAAAATAATTTAATAACAATAAATTGTTCTGGTACTTTATTAAAATTTGACAAACCAAAAATTATGGGGATTGTTAATTTAACTCCTGATTCTTTTTATGATGGAGGTTTTCTTGATTCAGAATTAAAAATATTGAAACATGTAGAATTTTTAATAAAAAGTGGAGTTGATATTGTTGATATAGGAGGATGTTCTACTAAACCAGGATCTAAAATAATATCAGAAGAAAAAGAATTAAAAAGAGTAATAAATCCAATTAGAGCAATAATAAAAAACTTTCCAAAAATTTTAATATCTATAGATACGTTTAGAAGTAAAATTGCAAAAGAAGCAATAGAATCAGGAGTTGTTATTGTTAATGATATTTCAGGAGGTGAATTAGATAAAAAAATGTATTCAATAATAAGTAAATTCCAAATACCATACATATTAAATCATATGAAAGGAATTCCAGAATATATGCAAAAAAATATTTTCTATAAAGAAAATATAATAATAGAAATAAATAAATTTTTTTCAAAAAAAATTTTCTTATTGAAAAAATATGGAATAAATGACATTATTTTAGATCCTGGATTTGGATTTGGAAAAACAATTAAACAAAATTTTCAATTATTAAAACATATAAATTTATTTGGTTTTAAAGATTATTTAATATTAATAGGAATATCTAGAAAATCAATGATAAAAAATTTATTAAAAATATATAACAATAAAAATTTATTAAATGCAACTTCTATTATACATACAATAGCGTTAATAAAAGATGTAGTAAAATTAATTAGAGTTCATGATGTTAAAGAAGCACTAGAATGCATAAAAATTATAGATTTTTATAAAAAAATTTAAATAAAATATAATAAAATAATATAATTCATTACTTTACTTTAAATTAAAAATTTAGGTATAAAAATTCATGAAAATAAAATATGTATATAAAAAATATTATAATATTTCTACAGGAATAGAAACAAATAGCAAAAAAGTTAGTAAAGGATCTATTTTTATTGCTTTAAAAGGTGAAAATTTTGATGGAAATAAATTTGTAAAAGAAGCAATAAATAATGGAGCATTATTAGTAATTATGGATAATAATAAATATTTTTTTTCTTGTGAAAAAATATTTCTTGTAAAAGATTCGTTAACTTTTTTACAACAATTAGCAGTCTATCATAGATATAAAAATATGCATATTCCTATAATAGCGATTACAGGTAGTAATGGAAAAACCACTACTAAAGAACTTACAAAAAATGTTTTATTAAAAAAATATAAAAAAGTACATTACACAAAATACAATTATAATAACCATATAGGAATTCCATTAACTATATTATCTATGCCAAAAGATACAGATATCTCTATTATTGAAATAGGAGCTAGTCACAAAAAAGAAATAAAAAATATGTGTAATATAATTAATCCTGATTATGGTTACATTACAAATTTTGGTAAAGCTCATATGGAAGGATTTGGAAGTGTAGATGGAATTATACATGGTAAATTAGAATTATATGAATTTATAAAAAAAACCAATAAATTTGTTTTTGTAAATGGAGATGATCCTATTCAATTAGATAATAGCAAAAATATTAAAAGATTTATTTTTTCTGGAAAAAAAAATAAAAATTCTGATGTAATATTAAAATACATATGTAATAAAAAAAATATATATTCAACGTTATCTATTAATAACGTGATTATTAAATCATCATTAGTAGGAAATTATAATTCATATAATATAGCATTTTCTATTATTGTAGGTATTTATTTTAAAATTAAATTGAAAAATATTAAAAATGCAATAGAAGAATACGTTCCAAATAACTATCGATCTCAAATTTTAGAAAAAAAAAATAGTAAAATTATAGTTGATTGTTATAATGCAAATCCAACTAGTATGATAAAATCATTAAATTTTTTTAAAAATAATTTTATAGGGAATAAAATGGTTATATTAGGAGATATGTTGGAATTAGGTTCTTTTTCTGAAAAAGAGCATGAAAACATAATTTTGTTTTTAAAAAATAGCAATATAAGTATTGCCTATTTAATAGGAGATATTTTTTTTAATACTAAAAAAATAAATTCTAAAAAAATAAAAATAATAAAGTTTTTAAAAAAAAAAATGTTTATTAAATGGATAAAAGTAAATCCTATAAAAAATATAAAGTATATTTTTATTAAAGGATCTAGAAAAATTGGATTAGAAGAAACTATTCCATTTATTGATCCATGAAATAACTAAAAAATATTACTTTTGTATAAAAAAATTTCATAAAAGCATAAAAATTTTTTTTATGAAAAAAATAACTGCAGAAATTTATATAAAATGGTTTAAAGATATGTCTTTTTGGAGAAAATTTGAAGATAAATGTCGTTCTTTATACTTAAAACAAAAAATTAGAGGATTTTTACATTTATATAGTGGACAGGAAGCTATTCCGGCTGGATTAATACATGCTATGGATATGTCAAAAGATAATATCATAACTGCTTATAGATGTCATATAATTCCTATAGCTATGGGAACTGATCCTAAAGAAGTAATGTCAGAACTTTTAGGTAAAAAAACTGGAACATCTCATGGAATAGGTGGTTCTATGCATATTTTTAGTAAAAAAAATAGATTTTATGGAGGACATGGAATTGTTGGTGGACAAATACCATTAGGAGCAGGAATATCATTTGCTGATAAATACTTTAAAAGAAAATCTGTTACATTAACATTAATGGGTGATGGTGCAGTAAGACAAGGATCTTTACATGAAACATTTAACATGGCAATGTTGTGGAAACTTCCTATAATTTTTATATGTGAGAATAATAAATATGCTATGGGGACTTCTGTTGAAAGAAGTTCTAATATTGAAGATATATATAAAATAGGATTATCATATGGGATACCATCTTATCCAATAGATGGAATGAATCCTGAAGAAATAGCAAAAAATGCATTTTTTGCTATTGAAAAAGCTAGAAACGGAAAAGGAGCCACATTTTTAGAAATAAGAACTTATCGTTATAGAGGACATTCTATGTCCGATGCTGAATCATATCGTAGCAAAGAAGAAATACTGTTTTATAAAAAAAAAGATCCTATTTTAAGGATAAAAAATATTATTAAAAAAAATAATTGGAAAACTGAAGAAGATATAAAAGATTTAGAAAATGAAATAAAAAAAAAGATAGATTATTGTGTTGAATTTGCAGAAAAATCTTCATATCCTTCTATAAATGATATGTATGATTTTGTTTATTCTGAAACAGAATATCCTTTTTTGAATTAAAAAATTTATTTATTATTTTATAAAACAAAATAAAAATATGGCAGAAATAATATCTATGCCCCAGTTAAGTGATACCATGGAAGAAGGAACAGTAATAAAATGGAACAAAAAAGTAGGAGAAAAAGTTTTAGAAGGTGAAATTTTAGCAGAAATAGAAACTGATAAAGCTATTCAAGATTTTGAGATAGACATTAGTGGTACTTTATTGTTTATAGGTGTTAAAGAAGGGGAAAGAACAAAAGTTAATGATATAATAGCAATTATAGGAGAAGAAGGAGAAGATATAAATCACATTATTAAATCAAAAAAAAATAAAAAACTTAATAAAAGTAAAAGAATATTTATTTCTCCTGTAGCAAAAAAATTAGTTAAAGAAAAAGATTTTTCATTAGAAAAAATACACGGAACTGGAAATAATGGGAGAATTATTAAAAGAGATATTGAATCAAAAAACAATAGTAATTATAAAGAAAATAGAGTTTATCATTCTTTAATGAGAAAAAAAATTGCAGAAAGACTTTCCTATTCAAAATTTTCATCTCCTCATTATTATCTATTTATGGATATAAATGTTGATAAATTAATTAAATTAAGAAAAAATTTTAATGAAAAACTTTCTAATGAAGAAAGAATATCATTCAATGATATTATAATTAAAGCTTCAGCTAAATCTCTGGAAAAAAATTTTAAGATGAATGTTTCTTGGAATAAAGATTATATATCGTTATATAGCGATATAAATATTGGTTTTGCTGTTGCTATTGATGATGGATTGATTGTCCCTGTTATAAAAAATGCTAATAAAAAATCTATATTACAAATTTCGAAAGAAGTAAAAGAAAAAATAATACTTTCTAAATCTAAAAAAATATCTTCAGAAGAATTATATAGTAGTACTTTTACTATATCTAATTTAGGAATGTATGGAATAGATTCTTTTACATCTATTATTAACAGCCCAAATTCATCTATATTATCCATAGGATCTATAACTGAACGTCCAATTGTAAAAAACTCAAAAATAGAAGTAGGAAATATTATGAAAATCACATTGTCTTGTGATCATAGGTTAATAGATGGATCTACTGGTAGTGATTATATTAGATCAATAAAAAAATATATAGAAGATCCTATAACAATATTATTATAATTTTTTTCTTTTAAAAAAAAATGGAGTTATAAATATAATTAGTATTATTAAAGTAAATATATTTTCATAATAATTATTAAATTGTTCAATTAAATATTCTTCAATAAAAAATGAAATAGATAATTTAATTCCTAATAATATCATAATAATAAATATAGAATTATTTAATATTGGAAATTTTTTTATTATTTTAATAAAAAAATTTGTAGATAATCTTATAGAAAAAATTCCTATAAATGATCCTAATAATATTAAAAATATATTTTTTGATAAAGCAATAGATGCAAATATATTATCTATAGAAAAAGATAGATCGACTATTTCCATCATTATTATAGTTTTCCAAAGACTATAGTTTTTATTTATATCTCTTAATATTTTTTTATTTTTTCTTATAAAAAAATTATTAATTCCAATAATAATTAAATATAAACCTCCTACTAATTTAATCCATTGTATTTTCATTAAAAATGAAATAAATACTAAACACAATATTCTAAAAAAATAAGCACCTAAAATACCATATTTTATTGCTTTTTTTCTATCTTTATTATCTTTTAAATTTAATATCATAGAAGATAATATTATGGCATTATCTATAGATAAAATACTTTCTATTATAATTAAATTTCCAATTATAGAGATTGATAATATAGGATTACTAATAATATCTTTTATATACTCCATTTAATTAATTTAATAATTTCAATTTAAAATTATTATTTTACAATATTTTTATTATTTTACCATTGTCTAATGTTATAATATGATCTGCATTTTTTATAAAAACTTTTGATAATCTATTAGTAATTAATAATGACGTTTTATCTCTTATTATCATATTTAACATATTTTTTATTATTATTTCAGATTCTGAACCTATAGAATATATTGCTTCATCTAATATTAGAATAGGAGGATTTTTTAATATAGTTCTTACAATGCTAATTCTTTGTTTTTGTCCTATTGATAATTTATTACCATTTTTTCCAATTATTGTATTATATCCATTTGGAAGATTTTTTATAAAAAAATGTGCATTAGCTATTTTTGCTGCTTTTATTATTTTATTTAATGATATTTCTTTACTCATTCCTAATGATAGATTATTAATTATAGAATCATTAAAAATTATTGGATTCTGAGTAATTATTCCTAATAGTTTCCTATATTCTATTATTTTTAATGAATTAATATTATTTCCATCAATAGTAATTTTTCCATATGTAACATTATAAAATTTTGCTAATAAATCAGCAATAATTGATTTACCACATCCAGATTTTCCAACTATAACAACTGTTTTTCCTTTTTTAAAAGAAAAAGAAAAATTACTAAGTAAAACTCTTTTATTGTGAATAAAAGTTACATTATTAAATAGTATTTCGTTATTAAACGACTTAATTGATTTTAATTTAATTTTTTTATTTACAGTATTATAATTATCATTTAGTATATCTGAAATTCTTTTTGCAGAAGCTTTTCCTTTCTGAATATTAGAAATAGAGGTTACTAAACTTTTAGATGGATTAATAATTTGATAAAATAATCCTATAAAAGGAAATAAAATTTTAGGTTCTATTTCTTTCTTTTCTAAAAATATTTTACTACCATACCAAATAATTAAAATCATAATAGAAGATCCCATAAACTCTATAATTGGAGAAATCAATTCTTTTTTACGATTTACACGAGAAGATAATTCTTTTTGATATCTTGATACTTTTTCAAAACGTTTTTGAATTTCATTTTCTGCATTAAATACACTTATAATTTTATAATTATTTAAAGTTTCTTCAACAATAGACAGTAATTTACCCAATTGATTTTGAGAATTTTTTGCATCTTTTTTTAGACTATTTCCTATAATATAAACGAATATTGTCATTATAGGTATAAGCAAAAAAACAAAAATAGTTAATTTATAACTTATTAAAAATAAAGTTAATAAATGAAAAGTTATTATAATAGGAGAACTAATTAAATTAGTAAAAGAATGAATTATTGAATTTTCAATATCATTTATATCATTTGATAATCTAGACATTATATCTCCATTTTTTTTACTTGATAAATAAATTATTGGGGTGTATAATATTTTTTTATGAAAATCATTTTTTATTTTTCTTATAATAGACGTTCTTATTCCTATTAGAATATATTCTGCTAAATATTTAAATATATTTTTTATAAAAAATATTAAAATAATAAAAATACAAAATATAGTTAATGTATTTATTTTTCCATATTTATATGAATATAACTCAATATTATATTGAAAATATCCTTTTAATAAATCAAACAATCCATTTGAAGAGTTTATAATAATTTTTTTATGATTTTCATTAGGTATTTCTAGTAAAAAACTTAGTACTGGAGATATTAATACAATGGAAATAATTGAAAATATAGAATGTAATAAATTGCATATTATATTTATAATGTAATGATATTTATAATATTTAGAATAACTTAATATTTTATCAAGTGCATTATTATTCATTTCATATCCTTAAATACAATTATTTAACAAAGGTAGTTAGAAAATATTTTAATTTTTTAACAAAAAATTTAATTATCTATTTTATATAAATTTTATTTTATATTTATATTATTTTCATAAATTTAAAAATTTATAATGAAAAATATTTTATTTATTAGTATTGAAGAAAGTTTATTTATAATATTTATAGCTATATTAATTTTTGGGCCAAAAAATATACCTGGTATAGCTAGAGGATTGGGAGATGGAATAAGATTTTTGAAAAAAGCAAAAAGAAAAATTAAAGATGAAATTGAATGGTAATTTATTTCTAATAAAACTTTACTAATAAAACTTTATTTTAGATTTTTCTAATAAAACTTTATTTAATTTTTCCAATAAATTTTTTCTTAATATATTATTTAAATATTCCATTTCATATAAATAATCAAATGAATTCTTTTCTTTAGAAAAACGTTTTTTAGGCTTTATAAAAAAAATACCTTTTTTTCCTAATATAGGATTAGATGTTTTATTTAGTTTTAACGCAAATGCTGCACCTAAAACTTTTGGTTCTTTTATAAGATTTATTATTGAATTATGAAAATTTACTTTATATGATTTGTTTATTCTTTTATAAAGAAAATTAGAAATTTCTTCTAAACTTTTATTAGAAAATTTATTATGTAATATTTTATAAATTTTTTTATTTATAAGGTTAGTAATTAATTGATTTATTTCTTTAATAGAAGCTTTTCCATTATTAATTCCAGATAAATATACTATAAAATTATTTTTTTTTGAATCTACGAATATTTTTTTATCACCTTTTTTTCTTTTTTTTTCAAAAGACCAATTTATAATATCTTTATCCAATTCAGTATTTAGTCCATCAATATTCCATTGATTTTCTTTTATTTCTTCTAAAAATAATGTTTCAATTTTTTCTTTATTTGCATTATTAATTATTTTATTAATATTAGAATATTTATTTTTTAATAAAAATAAATTTATATTTTTATTAATTTTATTTATAGTTTTTTTTGATGACTTCAATGTTTTTATTAAAAAACCAAATTGATATATGTTTTTTATATTTTTTTGATCATCTATTCTAATAATATTATAACCAAAATTTGATTCAGTAATTCCTATAGATCCTATTTTGTTTTTTATAGAAAAAATATTAAAATTATTATTTATAATATTTTGATTTTCATATTTTATCCATCCCAATTTTCCATTATTTATTCCTAAATTAACAAAATTATCTGATTTTTTTAAAAAAAAATTAAAATTATTAGGATGTTTTTTTAATTTTAAAATGATGTTTTTAACTATTTTTAGTGCTTCTTTTTTATTCCTTTTATTTAAAGAATATATTGCGTCTTTATGTGATATTAAAATATTACTAATTAATACAGAATCAAATATTGATTTCTTATCAGTTAATTTAACTATAATATAATTATTTTTATCCTTTATTGGTCCAAATACGCTACCTACTTTATCATTTTTTTTTAAAAAAAATTTTAGAATAGGCGGAATAGAATCTTTAGTATAAAAATTTTTATCAAATGGTGTATCAGAATTTTTATAAATTATATCAAAATGATTATAATTATTTTTTAATTTATATGACAAATTATTCATAATTTTTTTCATATTATTTTCATCTTCTAATGAAGGAATAGAACGAAATATAATTAAACTTATATTCCTTAAATTATTTTTTTTGTATAAAAATTCATGTTTTTTAATATAATTATATAAATCATTTTTTGATATATGAATATTATACTTTTTTTCTATTTCTGTATATGGTATAAATATATAATCAATAATTGAAAAAATATTTTTATTTTTTAAATTTAATTCTACTTCTTTGTTTGTTACGTTTAATCCATACATTAACATTTCTGCATATTTTTTCGTAATTATTTTATTTTTTATACTATTTTTTTCATAATTCCATATTTTTTTTTCAGATTTTATTTGAGGAAATAAATAGTATGGTAGTTTATCTAAATTTTTTATATATAATTTAAATTTTTTTACATTCATTTTTCCATTAAAATCTTTGAAATCATCTATTTTACTGTATATAGATCCAGTTTTTATATATTTCCAAATATCTTTTTCCGTATTTGTTATTCCTAGTTTATATCCTTGTTGACTTAATAAATTTTCGTTAATTAATAATCTAAATGCATAGTTTTTTAAACTAAGTTCAGAAACTTTACCATTAAATTTCCTTAGAAATTCTAAACAATTTTCATATTCTTTTTTAGAAATATTATTTCCATTTATATTTCCAATATAATTATTATTATTAAAAAAAAATTTTGTTATTAAATTAGGATCAATAATAAAAAATAATAAGGAAATACTAATCAATGAAAATATTATCCATGTATTTTTTCTTATTTTATTTAAAAAATTCATCATTTTTTTTTTTTTTTATAAAAAATTACTTCTTCTATTTTGTTTTTAGAAACTTTTATAATTTCAATATAGAAATCTGGACTAATCAAAATTTTATCTCCATTATTTGGAATATTTCCTATATGAGTAACTATTAATCCACCCAATGTTTCATATTCATCAGATTTTGGAATATCTAAATTGTATTTTGAATTAATAAAATCTACTTCTAAACGTGCAGAAAATAAAAATTTATTATCATTTATTTTTTTGTCTAATAAAAAAATTTCATCATGTTCATCTTTTATATCTCCAAGAAATTCTTCTAAAATATCTTCTATTGTAATTAATCCAGCTGTTCCACCATACTCATCTAATATGATAGCAATACTAATCTTTTTTCTAATTAAAACATCCATTATTTCTCTTACCGGAGTATTAATATAGAACCATTCTATTGGCCTAATAATTGATTTATCTAAATATTTTGGTTTTTTTAAAAACTCCAAATAATGAACATATCCTATAACGTTATCTATATTATTTTTATAAATAATAATTTTCGATAATCCACTTTTTGTAAATAAATCACGTATTCTGTATACAGAAGATTCCATTATATTAGAAGATATTATCTCTTTTCTTGGCACCATACATTCTCTTGCTTTTTTTTCATAAAAATTTAATGCTTTATGAAAAATATCAATTTTATATTCTGATAAAGAGCCTTTTTTATTAAAATTATGTTTTACATTTTTTGATAAAAAGTTAATTAAATCATTTTTATCAAAAATTTTTTTTTCAAAATTTTCTTCCTCGTCAAATATTTTCAAAAAAAAATTTGAAATACAAATAATAAAATTTGTTATAGGTGAAAAAATTTTATATATGATATATACAGGAACTATAAATAATGTTAATAATTCATTTGAATATATACTAAATATCATTTTTGGAATAAATTCTCCAATTATTAAAATAACAATGGTAGAAATGAAAGTTTCTAAAAGGAATAACCACATAGAATCTTCAAAAAATGGAAATAACAAAAAAAATATTTTATTCATGTAAATACCATATACAACCAAAGATATAGTATTCCCTATTAACATAGTTGTTATTAATTTTTTATAATTATTTATACATTCATAAAGTATTTTATAACGAATAGAATTTTTCTTTTTTTCTAGTTCTATTTGAAATAAATTACAAGAAACTAAAGCCATTTCTATTCCAGAAAAAAAAGCAGAAACTAGTATAGTAAAAATGACTACACTAATATAAAAAATCATTTTTTTTATTCTTATAAAGGAAGGACTCCACTAATATCTTTTAATTTAAAATTTTTAAGATTATTATACATCTCTATACCTTTTTTAGCATGTAAAATAGTTCCATTTAAATTGGATATTGTTACATTTTTTTTATTAAATATTTTTTTTTTATTTTTATCCCAAAAAATTTCATCAGTTTTAAAAAAATATCCATTAGGGGTTAATATTTTAATATTTCCTTTTATATGAAAAAAAATCATTTTAAATGATTTCATCCAATTTCCTCTAATATAAATAAGTTTATTATTACTGTCATAAACAACTAAATAAATTCCATTAGGAAATATTGTATAATAGTTATATTCTTTAATTAAAGGTGAATATATAAAATATTTTGTAATTCCATTTTTTTTAAAAAAAATACTTGTTTTTATAAAAATGTTTGATGGAATTTTATTTCTATTATATTTATAAATTTTATTTACATTATCATTATCACATGATAATAAAAATAAAAATAATATAATAATTAATTTTTTTGATATACTACTTATTATTTTTATTGTAATTTTGTTTATTTATACAATTTATAAAGGTATCTTAGCTCAGTTGGTAGAGCAAAGGACTGAAAATCCTTGTGTCCCCGGTTCGATTCCGGGAGATACCACAATGATTATTTTATTTTTCCTATATTAAAACTTATTTTCCATTTTTTATAAAAATTATCTTCTATTGAACTTAATGGATATGAAAAGTCTATTCCAAGTATTCCAAATGGAGAACAAAGACAACGTAATCCAAATCCAAGAGATTTATTCATTTCTAATGATGTTAAAGATTTATAAGAATTTCCAATATTTCCAGCTTCTATAAAAGAATTTAACCATGTTTTAAAATTATTACTTGATCCATTTATTAAATAATGCATTTCTAATGAAATTTTTTTATAACTAGTACCTCCATTTTTAGACATTTTATAAAATGAATTATTTTCTGGGAAAGAATATCCCTTTAAAGGAATATGATTCTCTCCAAATTTTTTTGATGTACCACCCATATAAAACATATCGAACGGTGTAAGTTTTCTTCCAGAATCTTTATTGTATACACCTACATGTCCTAACTCACCTTGACATTTTAATACTAAATTTTCTTTAATTTTTTTATAAAAATTTCCAAATAATTTTAATTTAAAATGTTCTGTCCATATGTTATTACTTTTACTATAATCAAAATGTTTAAAAAATGGAATATCAATTTTTCTTAAACCATTGTTTTTTATATGCTTTTTTTTTGCAAATGAATTATATTCTTTTTTTTCGAAAAATGAATATGGTGGACTTGATGAGAAATAAAATTTTAATTTTGATCCATCAGTAGGAAAAAAATTATTTGGAGAAATAGTGTTTCTTTTAAAAGATAAAGAACAAAATAAATTATTAAATTTATATAAGTTATTATTATCACATATTTTTATAAAATCAGTTTCTTTAGGAAAAGTCCATCTTTCTCCATGTATAGAAGTTGATATATTAGAATAAGGATCAATAAATTCTATATCTTTATCTAATCCAATAGACATTTTAATTTTTCTTAAAAAGAATGGATTTTCTTTATCAATTAAACAATATTTAGTGTTAAATGGAATATCATTTTTTATTAGTTTATTTACAGAATAATTTGTATCAATTTTTAATGAAGTTGGTTCATCTTTTTTTATCCAAGGTTTTAATAATGAAAGACCAAAAGATTTCATATTTTTTCCAAATTGACTATAAAATATTATTTTATCTCCATCTCCTTGAGGTATTGTTTTCCAAAATTTCCAATTTATAATGTTTTTAATTGAAAAATTATTTAATATAATTTTTAAACCACCAGTTAATTTTCTTATATCATTTCCTATAATTCCTCCATGAAATTTAAATTCATTATTATCTTTTTCTAATACATGCCATTCTATATCTACAGATTCATCATTAATAGGAATAATTTCAAAATAAACTTTATCAAAAAGGAATAAATTTTCTATATTATGTAAACTTTCCATAAGTTTTTCAATAGAAAAAATATCTTTATTGTAAATTTTTATTTCTCTTTTAATTACATAATCTTTAGTAATATTATTACCTAATATTTTTATATTTCTAATATAAACAGGAGAATTTTCTTCTATAAGAATATTTATATCAATTTTATTATCATCATCTTTTATTTTTTCTACTGTATTTAAATTAATAAATAAGTGACCTAATTTAAAATAATTATTAACTATACTTGGTTCTGTTGGATTAAAAATATTTTCTGTTAATTTTGTTTTATCATAAATATTTTCATTGTTATTATATGATATAACTTTTTCTAAATATTTATTACTTACTTTTTTATTTCCTGTAATATTTATTTTTCCTAAATAATATTTACTTCCTTCAACTATTTTTATTTTAATACCATAGTTTCCTGAACTAGTTTTCCAAACTGATTCTAAAAAAACTTTGGCAAACCTATAACCTATAGATTGATATTTTTCTTTTATTTTATCTAAATGTTTATTTATTTGATCACTAACAAATATATGATTAGGTCTATTTATCAATAATGATAAAAAAGATTTATCCCTATTTATGATACTTAATAATTCTTTATCACTTATTACATTATTTCCATAAAAAACAAATTTTTCTATTTTAATTTTTTTTCCTTTTTCAATATAAAAAAACAATATATTTTTATCATATTCTTTTTTTATTTCATGATTTATAGTAATTTCATTGTAACCATCTTCTTTATAAAAATTTTTTATTTCATTTTCCATTTCTTTAATCATTGATTCAGATATTTTATCTCCGCTTTTTACATTATTTATTTTAGGAAAATCACTTTTTACAATTAATCCATCACTTTTAAACTGAATATCATGTATTTCATTTAAATCTTTTAAATCAAAAATTAAATCAATTTTATTTTTATATTTATCTTCGTTATACTTATAAATAGATATATCTTCAAATAATTTACTATCCCAAAGTTTTTTTATAATATTATTTATTTTTATTCCATATGGATCTATTAAAGATCCAGAACTTATTCCAGATATTTTAGAAACAAATTCTTTATTATATTTTGTATCTCCTTTAATATATATATCATTTATTGTGATATTTATGTTTTTATTTTTTTCCTCGTTTTCATTGTTGTTGATTTTATCGTTATTATTAGAATACAAGTAATTAATTGATATTATAAAAAATATACAGTAAATAAATAATTTTTTTTTCATTGAATTTTATAAAATTAAATTTTTCCAAAACGACGTTTTCTTTTTTGATAATTAATTATAGCCTCAATAAAATCTTTTCTTCTAAAATCTGGCCATAAAATATCAGTAAAATATAATTCCGCATAAGCAGATTGCCAAAGTAAAAAATTACTTATACGTTTTTCTCCACTAGTTCGTATTATTAGATCGACATCAGGAAAATTTTTAGTATATAAATGATTTTGAAAGAAATAATAATCAATATCCTTTATTTTTAATTCTCTATTGTATACTCTTTTAGCTATATTTTTTGTAGCTCTTAAAATTTCTTCCCTGGCACTGTAACTTAATGCTAATATTAAAGTCCCAGATTTATTTTTTCTAGTTTTTTTAATGAAAAAAACTAAATTTTTTTGTATACATTTAGAAAATTTTGATAATTCTCCTATAATAATTATTCTTAAGTTTTTTTTGTGAATTTTTTCTAAAAAATTTTTTAAATTTTTGTAGAACAATTCCATTAAACTATTAACCTCTTCTTTAGGTCTATTCCAATTTTCATAAGAAAAAACATATAAAGTTATATATGGAATAGATAATTCCTTACATACGTTTAAAGTATCTATTATAGAATAAATACCTTTTTCATGCCCAAATGATCTTATTTTACCTCTTTTTTTAGCCCAACGACCATTTCCATCCATAATAATAGCAACATGATTAGGTATATTATTATAATCTATTTTTTTTAATAAATTTTCCATATAAAAATACGATCGTAATAAAAAATACGTGTACACAAATATAATAATAAATTTTTCATATTATTTTAATTTCTTTTATCCATTCCCCATAGTAATTTTTCTCTTAATGTTTTATAATAGGTATTTTTATCTTCTTCATATATATATATCCTGAAAGGAGCTTTTATAATATCCAACTCATTTTCTTTTTTTAAAGAAATTAGTCTTGTATCTATAGATAGTGAATAATACTTTACACGACTATGAATTTTTAGATGTATACTTTTATTGTCAGATATAACCAATGGACGTGAAAATAAATTATGTGGAGATATTGGTGTAAGAAGAAAATTATTGTTATCAGGACTAATAATTGGACCTCCGCAACTCAAAGAATATCCAGTAGATCCAGTAGGAGTAGATATTATTAATCCATCTGACCAATAAGATGTTAAAAATTCACCATCAATGAATACATCAATAGTAATCATAGAAACAGTTTTTTCTCTAAAAACAACAATTTCATTTAATGCGAAATTAAATAATTTATTTAAATTATTTTTTGATGTTTTTAATTTTAATAAACTTCTAGGAATTAGATTCAATTTTTTATTAAAAATATTGTCAATATTTTTAATAAAAACATCTTTGCTGAAAGTCGCCAAAAATCCTAAATTTCCTGTATTAACTCCAACTATAGGTAGTTTAGAATCTTTAACAAAAGTAATAGCAGATAAAATAGTACCATCTCCACCAAAAGTAAACATTAAATCGAAATTTTTTATTTCTTCACAACATGAAAATGAAGGTAAATCTAATTTGCAAAATTCTTTGAAAGAATTCAATATACTTAAAAAATATTTTTCTACATATATTTCTATTGAATTACTGAAAACATATTTTAAAAATTTATATAAATAAACTACATTATATTTTTCTAATTTTTGTCCATATATAGCTATTTTCATTATTTATTTTTATGTATAATGTTTAATACATAAATTTACTTAATCAAAATTTTTTAATTTTAATATTGTTAATAAATAAAAATAAAAAGTTATCTATATTTCCTTCAAAAATATTATTATTTGGAGAATATGGAATATTAAAAAATTATACAGGATTTTCAATACCTAATTATGAATATAAAGGATATTTAAAATTTTATTCTAAATTAGATAAAAACGTTATAAATTCTAATAATGAAATAAGAAAATTTTTTAATTTTTTAAAAATTAAAAAATTTAATATTATAAATTTGGAAAAATTAGATAAAGATTTAAAAAAAGGAATATATTTTAAATCAAATATTCCACAAAAATATGGAATAGGTAGTTCTGGATCATTAGTTGCAGCTATTTATGATAGATATCTAATGTATAAAACATCTATTTGTAATAAAAATTTAATTTTTATAAAAAATATTTTTAGTAATATGGAATCTTTTTTTCATGGAAAAAGTTCTGGAATTGATCCTTTAATATGTTATTTAAAAAAACCAATATTAGTTAAATCAAATAAACATATATCTACCATAAACATAAATATAAAAATGTTTAATAATAAAAATAAAAATAATGGAGGAATTTTTTTAATAAATTCTGGATTACAAAGTAATACTAAAAAAATGAATAATCTTTTTATAAAAAAGATAAAAGAACATAATTTCAAAAAAATCATGGATCAAGAATATGAAAAATATAATGTTAAATGTATTTATTCTTTTATTAATAGAGATTATAAAACTTTATTAGAAAATATAAAAAAATTATCAATTTGGATATTTAATAATATTAAACAAATGATACCTAAAAATATGTTAAAAATATGGATAAATGGAATAAAAAATGATAATTATTATTTAAAATTATGTGGATCAGGTGGTGGAGGTTTTTTTTTAGGATTCACAAAAGATTATACAAAATTAAATAATGAATTTGAATTAAATAAATATATAAGAAAAATAATTTTTTATTTTTAAGTATGTGTTTAAATAAAAAAATTAGATTAAACCGTTATTTATCTCAATCAGGTATTTCTTCTAGAAGAGAAGCAGATAAATTAATTCAATCAGGTTCTGTTGAAGTTAATGGAAAAGTTATATCTAAATTAGGAACTAATATAGATATAAAAGATATTGTAAAATTTAATGGAAATAGAATAAGAATACAAAATAAAGTTTATTTATTAATTAATAAACCTAAAGGATTTATTACTACAACAAAAGATCAATTTAATAGAAAAACAGTTATGGATTTAATTCCAAATATTTTTCATGGAAAAAAATTATTTCCTGTAGGTAGATTAGATTCTAATACAAAAGGAGTATTAATTATTACAAATGATGGAAATATATCAGAAATATTAACTCATCCTAAATATGATATACAAAAAATTTATAACGTTACTTTAAATAAAAAAATTGATGATAATGATATTAAAGTTATTTTAAGTGGAAAAATTTTTTTAAAAGAAGGAAGGGTAAAAGTAAAATTTATAAGAAAAATAAAAAATAATAAAATAAAGATAGGATTATGTTTAGGATGGAACAGAATAATAAGAAGAATTTTTAATAAATTAAATTATAAAATAACTGAGTTAGAAAGAATTTTTTTTGGAAAATTTTCTAATAAAAATATTAAAATAGGAAATTTTATAAAATTAGATAATAATTTAATGATTGATTATCTTAAGTTAAAAAAATAAATAAATCTATTTATTAAATTGTTTCTTTATGAAAAAAATTAATATAATTAACGGGCCAAATTTAAATCTTATAGGAATTAGAGAAAAAAATTTATATGGTAAAAAAAATTTTTTAGATTATTTAAATTTACTAAGAAAAAAAAAAATTTTTTCTAATTTCAAAATTGATTATTATCAAAATAATTGTGAAGGAAAAATTATAGATTATTTACATTATGTAGGATTTAAGTCAAATGGTATAATTTTAAATGCTGGAGCATATACTCACACTTCAATAGGTATTGCTGACGCGATTAAATCAATTTCAACTCCTGTTATAGAAGTTCACATATCAAATATTTATTCTAGAGAAGAATTTAGAAGAAAATCATACATTAGTAATGTATGTAATGGAACTATTTTAGGTTTTGGATTAAAATCATATGAATTAGGAATTATTAGTTTTATGATTTAATTTAATAAAAAATACAAAATTATTAATAATGGAATCTTGATAACCATTTTTCCAAAATTTTTCTAAATTTTATAGGACTTTCCATCATAGGAACATGTCCGCATTTATCTATCCAATGTAATTCAGAATTTGGTAATAATTTATGAAATGATAATGCAACATCAGGAGGTGTTACATTATCCTGTTTTCCCCATATTATACAAACTGGTTTATATATTTTTGATAAATCTTTTGACATATTATACTTCATTGCACTTTTAGCTAAATATAATATTTTAATGCTTTTTTTTTTATCATTAACAATATTAAAAATTTCATCTACCAATTCTTTAGTAGCCATTTTAGGATTATAGAATACTTCTTGAGATTTTTTTTTAATATATTCATAATTTTCTCTTTTTGGAAATGCATCTCCAAAAGATTTTTCAAATAAACCAGAACTTCCTGTTAATACAACAGAATGAACTAGATCTAGTTTAGTTTTAGCTATAATTAAAGCAATATGTCCACCAAGAGAATTACCAATTAATGTGGCATTTTTTATATTAATCCTTAATAAAAATTTTATTATATATTCAGATAAAGTTGAAATATTAGTTGAAAATAAAGGCATATTATAAATTGGTAAATATGGCATAATAACTTTGTATCCTTTTTTTGGAAAAAAATCAAAAATAGATTTAAAATTACTTAGTCCACCCATTAATCCATGAAGTAAAACTAAAGGATGACCTTCTCCTTTAATTATATGATTTATAATATTTTTTTTATCCATTAAACAATATTATTATATTTTTTCTATTATATGTTTTTTTTTAATAACAGAATATGCGTTTTTAGCTGCCATTTCTTCTGATTTTTTTTTCGAAAAACCTCTACCAATAGATTTAATATTGCAATTAGATATATTAAATTTTGATAAAAAAATAATTCTATTATTTTTTTTTTCTTTCTTTTCAAGAAAAGTATGAAAATTTATAAAAAATTTATTTTTTTGACACCATTCCATAATCCATACTTTATAACTATAAATTTCATTTTGTAGCTTATTCATATCTACTTTAGATAATATTTTTTCATATATAAAATTTTTACATTCTATAATACCTATTTCTATATATATAAATCCTATTAATGCTTCAAGTATATTTCCTAACACATTGTTATTAAACAAATTATTTTTTGGTAAAAATATTTTTTCTAATGAAAGTCTTTTAGATATATTATTTAAATTTTTTCTACAAACAATTTTAGATCGTATTTTGGTAAGATCTCCTTCTTTTTTTTTAGGTAAATTTTTATATAAAAAATGTGATATTATAGTATTTAAAATTGAATCTCCTAAAAATTCTAATCTTTGAAAATTAATAGAATAATATTTATTTATATTTCTTTTTTTAGTAGAAAAATTATATATAAAAGCTTCTTTTAAAAGAAGAACATTTTTTTTTGTTTTAAATCCTAATATTTTATTTATTTTATCAATCACTGATTAAATTTTTATATTTTTTTTTAATTTTTTTTGAATAAAATACAAACGTTATGACCACCAAATCCAAATGTATTACACATACTAATATTTATTTCCTTTTTAATTGATTTATTAGGAATAAAATTAATTTTTTGATCTATTTTTTTGTCAATTTTAAATAAATTAATAGTTGGTGGAATTATTTTTTTTGTCAACGGTAATATAGTTGCAATAGATTCTATTACTCCAGCTGCTCCTAATAAATGTCCAGTCATTGATTTTGTAGAATTAATATTTATTTTATATAAATTTTTTTTAAATACATTTTTTATAGCTTTTATTTCTGCAATATCTCCTAATTTTGTAGATGTTCCATGAGAATTAATGTAATCTACATCTATAGACTTAATCTTAGCGTCCTTTATAGCAGATTTCATTGCTAAAATAACCCCTTTCCCGTCAGGATGTGGAGCTGTAATATGATATGCATCTCCAGACATTCCTATTCCTATCAATTCTGCATATATATTAGCACCTCTTTCTTTAGCGTGAAAATATTCTTCTAAAATTAAACATCCAGCACCTTCACCTAAAACAAAACCATCTCTATCTTCATCAAATGGCCTAGATGCTGTTTTATAATCATAATTTCTTGTAGATAATGCATTTAATGCATTAAATCCACCTACACCACTTTGTGTTATTGCTGCTTCTGATCCCCCAGTTATCATTACATCAGCTTTACCTAAACAAATTAAATGATAAGCATCAACAATTGCATTAGATGATGAAGCACAAGATGAAACCGTAGCATAATTAGGGCCATGTAATCCATAGTTTATGGATATTAATCCAGCAGTAATATCTATAAGCATTTTTGGAATAAAAAATGGACTAAATCTAGGATAATAATTTCTGTTAACATGATTAATTATTGAATTTTCTAAATTCAATAACCCACCTATTCCAGATGCCCAAACTACACCAATTCTATCTTTTTTTTCGTTTGAAAAGTTTATTCCACTATTTTTTATAGCTTCTTCGGAAGCTATAATACCATATTGTGCGCAAGGATCTAATTTTTTTATTTCTTTTTTAGAAAAGAATATTTTTGGATCATAATTTTTTAATTCACAAGCAAACTTTGTTTTATATTTTTTAGTGTCAAAATATGTAATAGGATAAGTACCACTTATTCCATCAATTAATGATTTCCAATAGTCTTTAACGTTGTTTCCTATAGGAGTAATAGATCCTATCCCAGTTATTACTACTTTTTTTAATCCATATTTATTATACATAAAATAAAATTATAATGCTTTAAGCATTATATATTTTTATTTTTTAGTAGATTTTTTATAGCAGATGTAGCTTCTCCTACTGTTGTTATTTTTTCTGCTATTTCGTCAGAAATACTAATTTCAAATTCTTTTTCAAATTCCATAATAAGTTCAACTATATCTAATGAATCTGCACCTAAATCATTAGTAAAACTAGAATTAGGATTAATACTAGCCTCTTCTACACTTAATTTATCTACAATTATAGAATTAACTCTAGATACAATATCAGACATAATATTATTTTTTAATGTTGCAAAATTAGTAAACTTTTATAATAAATTTATAATAAATTTTTATAAAAAATTATTTTTTTAAAAATTTTTCTATATATTTTCCAATTATATCAAACTCTATATTAACTACATTTCCTACTTTTAGGAAATGTAAATTTGTATTAATATAAGTATATGGTATAATAGATACACTAAATATATATTTTTCAAAACTTACTATAGTTAGACTTATACCATTAACAGTGATAGATCCTTTTTTTATAACATATTTTAATATATTTTTGCATTTAAAATAAAACAACCAACTCCCATTAAGTTTAACTATTTTAAAAACATTAGCAGTAGTATCTACATGTCCTTTAACTAAATGGCCATCTATTCTACTATTAATTAATAAACTTCTTTCCAAATTTACCAAATCTTTTCTTTTTAAGAAACGTATATTAGTGCAACATATAGTTTCTTCAGAAACTGAAACTAAATAATTATAACTAAAAATATTATATACAGTCAGACATATACCATTATGAGAAATACTTTGCCCCAGTCTAATTTTATTATAAAATGGATTATAAAATTCAATAAATAATTTTTTTTTATAGTAATATAATTTATTTACTTTTACTATATGTTCTATAATCCCAGTAAACATATTAAGTTTTTAAAGTTAAAAATAAATCCTTATAAAAGGATAACAATCAAATTATTTATTACCTTTAATAATCCACTTTCTACACTTATATTTTGTTCAATTTTATTTTTATTTTTAAATTTTATACTTCCTTTTTTTAATACAGAAATAAATGAAGTATGATTTTTTAATATTTGGAAATATCCATTTAATCCTGGAGCTTTTAAATAAAAAATTTTTCCATTATATAAAATTTTGTCTGAATTCATAATTTTTAATATCATAATTTTACATTTTCTATAACTTGATCTATAGTTCCTTTAAGATTAAATGCATGTTCTGGAATATTATCTAGATTTCCATCTATAATCATGTTAAATCCTTTAATTGTATCAACAATGTTTACAAATTCTCCATCTAATCCAGTAAATTGTTTTGCTACATAAAAAGGTTGTGATAAAAAACGTTGAACCTTTCTTGCTCTATTAACTATTAATTTATCTTCATTATTTAATTCTTCCATTCCTAAAATGGCAATAATATCTTGTAAAGATTCATATTTTTGTAATATTTTTTTTACACGTTGTGCGCAATTATAATGTTCTTCTCCTACTATACTTGGAGACAAAACATTAGAATTTGAATTAAGAGGATCTACAGAAGGATAAATTCCTAAAGATGATATTTTTCTTGACAAAACTGTAGTTGCATCCAAATGAGAAAATGTTGTAGAAGGAGCTGGATCCGTTAAATCATCTGCTGGGACATATACTGCTTGTACTGAAGTTATAGATCCTTTTTTAGTAGAAGAAATTCTTTCTTGCATTAATCCCATTTCAGATGATAAAGTAGGTTGATACCCAACAGATGATGGAATTCTTCCCAATAGAGTAGATATTTCTGATCCAGCTTGAGTAAAACGAAATATATTATCTATAAAAAATAAAACATCTTGTTCTTTTTTATTGCTAGTATATCTATCCCTATAATATTCTGCCAATGTTAATCCTGATAATGCAACCTTAGCTCTTGCACCTGGGGATTCATTCATTTGTCCAAATACAAACGTAGCATTTGATTCTTTTAACATTTTTTTATCTACTTTAGATAAATCCCAATAACCATTTTTCATAGATTTCATAAAATTTTCACCATATTTTATTATACCGCATTCTAACATTTCTCTAAGTAAATCATTACCTTCTCTAGATCTTTCTCCTACGCCAGCAAATACAGACATCCCCCCATATTCCTTTGCAATATTATTTATTAATTCTTGAATAAGAACAGTTTTTCCTACACCTGCTCCTCCAAATAAACCTATTTTTCCTCCTTTTGGATAAGGCTCAATTAAATCAATTACTTTAATTCCTGTATATAAAATATTTGTATCAGTAGATAAATCTTTTAATGACGGAGGATCATTATAAATAGATCTCATTTCATCATAATCTTTTATATGTCCCAGACCATCTATAGCTTCACCTAAAGCATTAAAAATTCTTCCATTAATAGAATTACCAACAGGCATAGTTATTGTCTTATTTAATACGTTAACTGTCTGACCTCTATTTAATCCATATGTCTCTTCCATAGAAAGACATCTTACTTTATTATCTCCTATATGTTGTTGAATTTCTAATAATATATTCCTGTTATTGTTTAATTTTACCAATAATGCGTCGTATATATTTGGTATTTGATCTGTTTTTTCAAAAAAAACATCTATTATTGGCCCTATAATTCTGACTATTTTTCCCTTTATTCCTTCCAATTTTTATATACCATTTATAATTTTATTATATAATATAATCATTATTTCTATCTTTATATTTGTATTTAAAGAAAAATAAAAAATTTTGAAAATTTATTCATTTATCGATGAATTTCATTCTTCAATTCCATGTGTTTTAACTATAGGAATTTTTGATGGAGTTCATATGGGTCATAAAAAAATAATTCAAAATTTAGTATTTGAATCTGGAAAAAAATATTCTTCAGTTTTAATTACATTTAATCCACATCCTAAAGAAATAATTTCTTATAATAAGAATAAATTTTATTATCTTAATACTGTAAAAGAAAAAATATTTTTTTTTAAAAAAATTGGAATAGATAATTTGATTATACATCCATTTACTAAAGAATTTTCAAAATTGAAAATGCAAGATTTTTTTTATACGTTTTTAAGTTCTAAATTTTGTATAAAAAAAATTATCATAGGATATGATTTTCATATAGGAAACGATAGATATAAATCTTTAAATAGATTAAAAAATTTATCAGAAATTTTTCAATTTAAATTCAATATAATATCTCCTTATAAAATTGATAATAAAATTATTAGTTCAACTAAAATAAAAAATTCAATTATTATAGGTAATATAGAATGGGCTAATAAAGCTTTAGGATATTTTTATACATTATCTGGTTATATTATAAAAGGTAAGGGAATAGGAAAAATTATTAATTTTCCAACATCTAATATAAAGGTTGATTCAAAAAAATTGATACCAAAAAATGGAGTTTATGCAGTAAAAATTCGTTATAAAAATAGTTATTATAATGGCATGATGAATATAGGAACTAATCCTACTATTGATGATAGCAATAATAAAATTAAAATAGAAACAAATATATTTAATTTTTCAAAAAATATTTATGGAGAAAAAATTGATATTTTAATCATAAAAATGATTCGTGAAGAAATTAAATTTTCTTCAATAGAAAAATTGAAAACACAAATTATAAAAGATAAAAAAATTATTGTGAAATTTTTATCAAAAATATGAATAATGCTTCAATTTATAAAAAATGAAAAATAGTAAAAAATTTATTTTTTTATCACAATATAATTTTAATATAAAATTTCTATTAAAAAATTTAAAATTTTTTACTATAAAAGAATTTATGGAATTTTTATCTGGATTAAAAAGTATAAATGAAAATGAAACTATTTTATACTTTTTCTCTATTCTAGAAAAGAAAGATATAAATAACTTTAAAACAGAATATATACCATGTATACTAAATAATTTTCAAAATATAGATATTAACTTAATTAATATAAAAAATTTTTCTCAATATTTTACTTCAGAAGAATCGATAAAAAATTATAATTTATGTAAAGAAAAAATAAATAAATATTATTTTAAATTTAAATCTTTTTTATTAAAAAAAAATATAGCTTATAATGCTATGTTATTCAACATAAGCATTAAATATTTAAAAGATATTGATTTTATATATAAAAAAAAATTAAATGAAATAGTTTTTTTTTGTGATAAAAATTATATTTTTAATACATTGGAAAAAAAGATTGTAGAAGAAATTCTTTTTAAAAATAAAGTTTATTATAATAATAAATGTCAATTAAGATTTGAATTAAAAGATAAGGTTTTTAATTATAAATATTTTAAAAATTTAAGAATTATAAATGTAAATAATGAAATAGAACAAATTAAAATAGTAGAAAATATAATAAAAAAATCTTCAAAAAATAAAAAAATATTATTAATATTAGGAAATAACAATTTGTTAATTCCTATTATTAACACATTTTTTATAAAAAAAAATAATATTAATATATCATTTGATATAGATTATCCATTTAAAATTATTCCTATTAATTATACTTTTATTTCTATATTTAATTTATTATTAAATAAAGATAAACTTAAAAAATTCATTAAAAATGATATAATTAAAGTTTTATCAAATGGATATATTAAAAAATTTTTTATAGAAACAAAATTTTTATTAAAAATATTTAATAAAAAAAAATATAATATTGATTATATCTCGTTTAATTCAATAAAGAAATTTTTAGTAAATACTGACATTGAAATTATATTTAAAATATATACAAATAAAACTTATTCTATTTTAAAAGGTTTAATAAGTTTCATAAGAAAATTAAAAAATTTTCTTATGAAAAAAAATTCTAATAAACATTTTATAGAATTAAAATTTATTTCTAAAATAGAATATTATATGCAAAAGTTAAAAATATTAACAAGGAAAAAAAAATATTTATTCAATGGAATAAAAGATATATATAATATATATAATCAATTTATTAATACTGAAAATATTGAATTTAAATTCAATAAATGTTATAAACATTATAATAAATCTTTATTTATAACTGAATTTAAAAATTTTTATTTTGATAAATTTGATATTTCGATAATTACATCATTAAATAATGGTATAATTCCTCCTAGACAAAAAAATAATAATTTGTTTTATTATGATAATACTAAAACAATATACAATGATAAATATTTTATTTTATTATTTAATAAAATATGTCAAATTTCTAAAAATACATATGCAATATATAAAAGTAATCCCGATGAAATCAGTTCTGGAGAAAAAAGTGGTTTTATTAATAATATAATATATAATTATAAAATTAAAACAAAAAAATACAATTTTCCTTTTGCTTCAAATGAAAATATAAGAAATCCAATTTCAATAATAAAAACAAATCTTATTAATAAACAATTAAATGAAATTTGTATTAATGGAATATCTCCATCTTCTATAAATTTATATAATTATAATCCTATATCATTTTATTTAAAAAAAATACTAAAAATAAATAATTTAGAATCGTCATATAAAACTGAAATTGGAAAAATTATACATTATATATTAAAAAAATTATATTATAATAATATAGCAAGTTTTCTTAATAAAAAAAAAATAAATATAATTAAAAAAATTATTGATGATGAAATTAATAATTTTTTTATAAAAAAAAATATTTCTTTTTTTGAAGAAAAACCAGAAATAACTAAATTTTTAATAAAAAGTTATATAATAAAATTTGTTGAATTAGATGAAAAATTAATTAAAGAAGGAAATAAGATATTTCTAAATAAACTAGAACATAAATTTTCTACATTTTTAAGTATAAAAAAATCAAAAAATATTATTATACATGGAATATTAGATCGTGTAGATAAATATAATGGAATTAATAGAATTATTGATTATAAAATAGGAAAATTTCAATTTAAAGAAATAAATGTCTCAAATAATAATATTCAAAAAATTTTTGAAGATCCTAAATATCATAATATAATGCAATTAATATTTTATATTTATTTATGGTTCAAATATGATATAAAAAATCAAAAATCACCAGTTACAGTAGCAATTTTATCTCCTAATAAATATAATATAATATCAAAAATTTTAATAAATTTTTTTGATAAAAAAGAACCATATATAATGTATAAAGATTATATAAAAAATTTTCTTCCATTTCTTTCTGAAAGAATAAATAATATTTTAGATATAAAAAAATCAATTATAGAAAAAATTTACTGATTAACTATATATTTTGCAATATAATCACCCACATAATCAGTAGTACATGGATTACTTTTATTTATATCTTCTGTTGAAATTCCACATAAAATAGAATTTTTTACTGCCTTAAATAATAAATTTTTTTCTTTACACATACCAAAATAATCTAACATCATTCCAACTGATAGTATAGCCCCTATTGGATTAGCTATATTTTTTCCTTTTGCTTCTGGATAAGATCTATGTATTGGTTCAAACATAGATTTATTATCTCCAATAGATGCAGAAGGTAATAAACCTAATGATCCACTTATTAAACTAGATTCATCTGATAAAATATCTCCAAACATATTATCTGTTAATATAATATCAAATTTATGAGGATTTTTAATAACTTGAATGGTAGCATTATCAATATATAAAAAATCTAATTTAACACTTGGATAAGTTAAACTAATTTCACATACAACTTCACGCCATAATTTAGAAGTTTCTAATACATTTGACTTATCTACTAATGTAATTTTTTTTTCTCTTTTTAAAGAATCTTCAAATGCTATTTTTGCAATTCTTTCAATTTCTTTTTTAGAATAATTACAACAATCATAAGCTTCATTTTTTGACCTACCTTTTTTACCAAAATAAATACTACCTGTTAATTCTCTATAAATTAAAAAATTTGATTTTTTTATATATTCTTTTTTTATAGGAGAATTATCAATTCCTGAAAAAAAAAATTATAGGACGTATATTACAATATAAATTCATTCTTTTTCTTAATTTTAATAATCCATCTTCAGGACTCATACCAATTGGATAAAAATTATTTTTATTGTCACCTACACAACCAAATAATACTGAATCTGCTTTTATACAAGCATTTATAGTTTCATTTGAAATAGGATTATTATTTTTTTCTATGGAAGCATTTCCTACTAAAAAATTTTTATAATAAAATTTATGTCCATATTTTTTTTCAATAGCATTCAATACTTTTAAAGCTTGTTTCATTATTTCATGACCTATTCCATCACCTTCTATAATAGCAATATATTTACTCATTTTATATAAAAATATTTTTTTTCAAAATTAATTATATCATCTTTTATAGACAATAAAAAATCTATGTCATCATATCCATTTAAAAAACAATTTTTTTTATATGGATGAATATAAAAATATTCATTTTCATTTGTTTTTATTATAGATATTATTTGATTAAATAAATCAATCTTTATTTTTATTTTATTGTCTAATATTATTAAATCAAATAATCTTTTAAGAAAAAAGTTAGAAACTTCTACAGTTAATAATCCATTATTTAAAGCATTATCTTTAAATATATCAGCAAAAGAACTAGATATAACTACTTTAAATCCATAATCTATAATTGCCCATACTGCATGTTCTCTACTTGATCCACATCCAAAATTTTTACCAGATAAAAGAATACTTCCACAAAAGTTATTATTATTCAATATAAAATTTCTATAATTTTTACGCCAATCTATGAAAAGATATTTACCATATCCTATATTATCTACTTTTTTTAAGTACCTAGATGGAATAATTTGATCTGTATCTATGTTATCTATTGGAATAGGAATAACTGTACTTGTTAATATTTTAAACTTATCCATAAAAAATTTTGTTATTTTTAAGATATTTTTTCTATATCTATTATTTTTCCTTCTATAGCTATAATAGCTGCAATTAAAGGACTAACCAATAGAGTTCTTGATTTAGGACCTTGTCTTCCTTCAAAATTTCTATTAGAAGTAGAAATACAATATTCATATGGTGGTATTTTATCTTCATTCATTCCTATACAAGCAGAACATCCAGGTTTACGAAAATCTAATCCAGATTTATTAAATATTATATCTAATCCTTCTTTTTTTGCTTCATTCATTACTTTATTTGATCCAGGAACAATCATTACATTAGTATTATTTGCTTTTTTTTTACCTTTTACAATAGATGCTACTAATCTTAGATCTTCTATTCTAGAATTAGTACAACTTCCTATAAAAATATAATTAATTTTTTTACCTATTAAAGATTCTCCAGGTAAAAACCCCATATATTTTATAGATTTATTCCAATTTTTTGAACCATTTTTTGGAATAAAACCTTTTATTTTAATTCCCATTCCTGGATTAGTACCATATGTAATCATAGGTTCTATTTCATCAGCATTGAATACAAATTCTTTGTTAAATACTTTATTTGAATCTGTTTTTAATGATTTCCAATATTCTAATATTTTTTTATTTTTTTTTATAAATTTTATTCCTAATTTATCTGTTATGTAATCTAAAGTTATTTTATCTGGAGAGATTAATCCGCCTTTTGCTCCCATTTCTATACTCATGTTACAAATGGTCATTCTTCCTTCCATGCTAATGTTATTAAAAACTGATCCTGAATATTCTATAAAATGTCCTCTACCTGAATTTACTCCTAATTTTGAAATAATATATAAAATAATATCTTTTGGAGTTGATCCATTTTTTAAATTTCCATTAATAGAAATTCTCATTTGTTTTGGTTTATTTAATAATAAACATTGTGTAGCCATTACCATAGTAATTGACTAGTTCCAATACCAAAAGCAATACTACCAAAAGCTCCATGTGTAGAAGTGTGACTATCTCCACATACAATTGTCATACCAGGTAATGAGTAACATAATTCTGGACCAATAACATGAACAATACCATTATTTTTATGTCCTAATTCATATATTTTTTTTATTCCAAATTTTTTGCAATTTTTTGTTAATAAGTTTATTTGTTTTTTAGATAAACAATCTGAAATAATTTTTTGATTTTTTGTAGGAACATTATGATCTGCTGTTGCTATAATTTTATTAGGTCTTAATATAGATAAATTTCTTTTTTTTAATTCCAGGAAAGATTGCGGACTTGTTACTTCATGTATATAATGCCTATCTATGTAAATAATGTATAAATTATTAGTTAATTTTTTAACTACGTGACAGTCCCAAATTTTATCGAACAAAGATTTTGATGTTTTTAACATTTATAAATTTAAAGTTTTATTATTTAAACAAGCTTTTTCAATTATTATTCTTAATTCTTTATTATTTATTTCATTTTTTTTATCCGCATATTCTATAAAAATAGAGTAAATTTTATCTAAAGAATTTTTACTTAAATTATATCCTAATTTTTTATAACGATAATTTAAAGCTGCTCTTCCGCTTTTAGATGTAAGAATTATTGATGATTTATTTAAACCAATTTCTATAGGATCAATAATCTCATATGTTTCTTTTTTTTTAATTACACCATCTTGATGAATACCTGAAGAATGAGAAAATGCATTTAATCCTACTATCGCTTTATGTGGTTGTATTTTAATACCTGTATGATTAGATACTAATTTGCTTATATATGATAAAAATTTAGTATTAATATTAGAAAATAAATTTAAATAATTATTTTTTTTTATAATCATAACTATTTCTTCTAAAGATGTATTTCCAGCTCTTTCTCCAATTCCATTTATAGTACATTCAACTTGTTGTGCACCATTAATTATACCGTATAGTGAATTAGCTGTAGCTAATCCTAAATCGTTATGACAATGAGTAGATAATGAAATTTTATCGATTCCTTTTACATTTTCTTTTAAAAATCGTATTTTTTTACCATAATTTTCTGGTAAACAAAACCCTGTTGTATCAGCTATATTTATTACAGTAGCACCATATTTTATAACATTTTCGCAAATTTTTGCTAAAAAATCATTTTCTGTTCGTCCAGCATCTTCTGCATAAAATTCAACATCTTCTACAAACTTTTTTGCATACTTTACTGCATTTATAGCTAGATCCATAATTTTATCTTTATTACTATTAAATTTATAACGTATATGACAATTAGATGTACCTATTCCTGTATGAATCCTAGGGTTTTTAGCAAATTTTAAAGAATTTGCTGCAATTTCTATATCTTTTTTTAAAGCTCTTGATAATGCACATATAGTTGTATTAGATATAGATTTAGATATTTCTTGTACTGAATTAAAATCTAATGGACTAGATATTGGAAATCCAGCCTCAATTACATCCACACCTAATTCTTCTAATTTTTTTGCTATTTCTATTTTTCTTTTAATATTTAATTTACATCTTGGAGATTGTTCTCCGTCTCTTAATGATGTATCAAAAATTTTAATCCTTCTTTTTACTATCATCCTCCATTAACTCAGTTAAATAATTTTCAAAACTATTTTTTATAAAAATAAAATGAAAACAAATTATTTAGATATTTACAATATCTAACTATATATAATAGTTAATTATATATCTATTAATCAATAGAAGTATTACAAATTAATTACAATGCCTAGTAATAAAAAAAATTATTTTGATTATCTTTTTTTTCTTATTAAGAATCTTTCTAAATCTGAAAAAAGAAATTTTAGAATATATGTTAATCGTATTAAAAAAAATAAATGTTATAAATATTTAGAATTATTTGAAATAATAAATAGTATTAATATTTTTTAAAAAAAACTACTATAAGTAAGAAACAATTATCAAATGTAAAATCTAATCTTTATAAACAAATATTGGTAAGTTTAAAAATGAATCTTGCTAAAAACAACTTCTATATTAAAATACGTGAATATTTAGATTTTTCTAAAATATTGTATAATAAAGGATTATATAGACAAAGCTTAAAATTTTTAAAAAAATCTAAAACTATTGCTACATATTATGAATGTAATACAATTTTATTAGAATTAATAGAATTTGAGAAAATGATAGAATCTCAACATATAACTAGAAGTGGTTGTTCTAGATCTATGGATTTATCTATAAATTCAAATAATTTAATATATAAAATTAAATGTAAAAACGATTTATCTAATTTATCACTAGAGTTGTATTCATTATATTTAAAAGTAGGATATGTAAGAAATGAAAAAGATAAAATATTTATAGAAACTTATTTTAGAACTAAAATACCAAAATTTAATTTTTACCAGTTAGGTTTTTATGAAAAATTATTTTTTTATCAAGCTAATATATGGTATCATTATATACAACAAGATTTTTTAATGTGCTATAAAATTTCATTTAAATTAGTAAGATTTTTTCAAAATAAAAATAATATAAAATATAAAAAAATAATTCCAATTAGTTATTTAAAAGGATATCATTATTTACTAGATTCTTTATTTTGTATGAATTTTTATTCAGAATTCAATTCTGTATTAAAACAATTTGAACAAGAAATATCAAATGGAGATATAATAATAAATGAGAATACTAAAATTTTTATTTTTATTTATAAATATACTAATCGTATTAATAAACATTATATGGAAGGATCATTTTCTATAGGAATAAAGAAATTAATTCCATCGTTTTTAAAAAAATTTAAAATAATTTATAAAAAAATGGATCCTCATTATATAATTATTTTTTACTATAAAATTGCTTGTTTATACTTTGGAAGTGGTGATAATAAAAATACTATATTTTTTTTGTTAAAGATTATTGATAATAAAAGAAATAATTTAAGAAATGATTTACAATGTTTTTCTAGGTTATTATATATAATTGCATTATATGAAAGTGGAATAGATGAATATTTAGATCAAAAAATTAAGTCTACTTATAAATTTTTTATTAAAATGGATGATTTATTTTTTGCACAAAAAGATATTATTAATTTTTTTAAAAATTTAAGAAAATCGTATCCAAGTCAAATAAAAAATCAGTTTAGAAAATTAAAAAATAGATTAGTTAAATATTATGATCATCCTTATGAAAAAAGGATATTTTTATATTTAGATATTATATCATGGTTATCCGCAAAAATAGAAAATAAAACTGTTGAATCAATTGTAAAAGAAAAGTTTATAAAAAATTTAAAAAAATAAATTAATTATTTTATATAAAGAAATGTTTGAATAATAAGTATCATAAAATATGATAATATAAAATTAACAAAGTTATAGAAATTATCTTTTGATTTATGCAGATAATAGAAAAAAAAACAAATACTAAGTGCAAGTTTAAATATCTCTGATAAAATATAAATAATTATAAAAATATTATTTTTTTTTTCTATTTTGAAATATAAACATAAAAAAAAAATACACTATTTATAGGAAGTAAAAAAGTATATAATTTTATTATAAAAAATGGATGTTTTTTTAAAAATATTGTATTAAACAATATATGAAAAAAAGATATAATAAAAGTTATAATATTATATAATATAATTTTCTTTATCATTTTTAATTTTTATATTTTAATCATGAAAAATATTATAGATGAATTAATATGGAGAGGATTAATACAAAACAGTGTTCCCAATCTAAAAAATATTTTAAAAAAACCTATTACTATTTATGTTGGATTTGATCCAACATCTAATTCACTTCATATAGGAAATCTTTTAATTATTATTACCTTAATTCATTTTAAAAAATTTGGATATAACACAATAATATTAATTGGAGGTGCTACTGGTCTTATAGGAGATCCATCTGGAAAAGAATCCGAAAGAAAAATATTGAATAAAAGTATATTAAAAACAAACATAATATCTATAAAAATTCAAATATATAAACTTTTTAAGTCTTTTTCAGAAAAAATAGAATTATTAAATAATTTTGATTGGATAAAACAAATATCTTTTATTGATTTTATTAGAAAAGTAGGTAAATATCTTTCTGTAAATTATCTAATTTCTAAAGATTCTGTAAAACATAGAATGGAAAATGGAATTTCTTTTAATGAATTTTCTTATTCTCTTATACAAGGATATGATTTTTATTATTTAAATAAAACAAAAAATTGTAAACTCCAAATTGGTGGATCAGATCAATGGGGTAATATTACATTAGGAATTGAATTAATAAGAAAAAAAACTGGTAAAAAAGTATATGGTTTCACTATACCATTAATAATTAGAAACAATGGAATAAAATTTGGAAAAAGTAATAGAGTAGAAGATAATATATGGTTAGATGAAAATAAAACCTCTCCATATAAATTTTATCAATATTTTATAAATCTATCAGACATAGAAATAGAAAAGTATATAAAAATGTATTCTTTTCTATCTAAAGAAAAAATAGAATATTTAATTGCAAAACATAAAGAAAATCCAGAAAAAAGATTATTACAAAAAAAATTATCTACTGAATTAACTAAATTAGTACATGGAGATGAAAAATATAAAGAAATACTAAATGTAGTATCAATCTTATTTGATAAAAACTATAAGAATATAAAATTTTTAGGAAAAGAAGATTATATCTCTATTTATAATAATATTCCAAATAATATTTTAAGTAAAAAAGAATTTAATAACGGAATTTATTTATCAAATCTTTTAAAAAAAAGCGGACTAATTAATTCTAATAGTGAATCAATTCGTGCTATAAAAAATAATTCAATTTATGTTAATAAAATTTCTATAAAAAAAGATATATTAATAGATGAAAGACATATAATAGGTAAAAAATATATAATACTACAATATGGTAAAAAGAATTTTTTTATATTAATAATAAAGTAATGTATAAAATTAATATCCAAGATTTTTTAATTTTTTATAATTATTTCTCCAATTTTTGGATACTTTAACAATTAATTCTAAACTTATTTTTTTACAAAAGAATAAACTTATTTTTTTTTCAGAAAAATATTTCAATATTTTAATAGATTTTTTATTTTTTCCTATTAAAATAGTTTTTTGAGAATTTTTTTCTACATATATAATTGAATATATATAAGTAGTATTTGTTTTTTTTTCTAAAAATTCAGTTTTTATTTCTACAGAATATGGTATTTCTTGTTTATAAAAATTAAATATCTCTTTTCTTATTATTTCATTAATAAAAAAATTATCATTTCTATCACTTAATAAATTTTTAGGATAAAATGGCATGTGTTTAGGCAAAAATTTATAAATTTTATCCATAAGTAAATCTTTATTTATATTTTTTAACGCAGATATAGGTAATATTTCTATGTTAGGAAAAATATTACTCCAGTGATTAATTGTTTTATACAAAATATTTTGTCTATATTCTAATCCTATTTTATCAATTTTATTTATTAATATAATTATTGGGATTTTTGATATTATTTCCTTAAATTTTTTATAAAATATTTGTGGGATATCTGGATATTTTCCTAATTCAGTAACTAATAATATTATATCTGCATCCTCAAATGATTTTTTGATATATTGCATCATTATTTTATGTAAAATATATTTTTTTTTTTCTAAAAAACCAGGAGTATCAGAAAAAATAATTTGTAACTTTGGTTTATTTAAAATACCAAATATTCTATGTCTAGTAGTTTGTACTTTTTTTGTAATAATTGATATTTTTTTATCCAAAATTGAATTTATTAAAGTAGATTTTCCTACATTAGGAAATCCTATAATATTAACAAAACCAGATCTATAATTCAAAATTATTTTATTTATTTCTAAAAATTATACCATTTTCTTTAAAAAAATCTATTAAAATATTATTATTTTTTTTTATACCTCCTTTAAGTATTTCTTTTGATAAATTATCTAATATATCATGTTGAATTACTCTTTTTAAAGGTCTAGCTCCAAAATTAATATCATATCCTTTTTCCGATAAATATTCTATTGCATCATTTGTTATTTCTATATTAATATTTTTTTTTAATAACAATTGTTTTAATTTTATAATTTGTAATTTAACTATATCTTTAATTTCATTTCTAGATAAAGGTTTAAATAATATAATTTCATCAATACGATTAATAAATTCAGGTCTAACCAAACTTTTTAACAAGTCAATTAAATATTTTTTAGTATTTTCTATTCCATTAACAGATATTATATTCCTATGTAAATTCTCATGAATTATATCTGATCCTATATTAGAAGTCATTATAATAATAGTATTAGTAAAATTTACAGTTCTACCTTTATTGTCTGTCAATCTTCCATCATCTAAAACCTGCAAAAGAATATTAAAAATATCAGAATGTGCTTTCTCTATTTCATCTAATAAAATAACACTGTATGGTCTACTTCTAACAGATTCTGTTAATTGTCCGCTTTCATCATAACCAACATATCCTGGAGGTGCACCAATCAGTCTACTTATAGAATGTCGTTCTTGATATTCACTCATATCTATACGAATCATATTATTCTCATCATCAAATAAATATTCTGTTATAGTTTTAGCTAATTCTGTTTTTCCTATACCTGTTCCTCCCATAAATAAAAAAGATCCTATAGGTCTTTTTTCGTCTTGTAATCCAGCTCTAGATCTCCTTATTGCATTAGATATAGATTTTATAGCATAATTTTGCCCAATAACTCTATTATGTAATTTATTTTCCAATAATAATAATTTTTTTCTTTCATTTTCAAGCATTTTTGTAATAGGAATACCTGTCCATTTTGATACTATTTGAGCAATATCTTCTTTAGATACTTCTTCACGTATCATTTTTTTTCCTTTATCTTCTTGCTTTTTTAACTCTTTTTCAAAAAATTTAATTTTATTTTCTTCTTCTTTAATTTTTCCATATCTTAATTCTGCTACTTTTCCGTAATCTCCTATTCTTTCAGATTGTTCTGCTTCAAATTTAAAATTTTCTATTTTATCTTTAGACTTTTGTATTCCCTCAACTAAATCTTTTTCACTTTGCCATTGAGATTGTAATTCTATTTTTTTTTCATTTAACTTATATAATTCTTTTTTTAATGGAACTAATTGTTTTTCGTCTTTTTCTCTCTTTAATGTTTCTATTTGTATTTCCATTTGCATAATTTTTCTATACAATACATCTAATTCTTCTGGTTTAGAATTAATTTCCATTCTTAATTTAGAAGCTGCTTCATCAATTAAATCTATGGCTTTATCTGGTAAATATCTTTCATTTATATATCTTTTAGATAACTTTACTGCCGCAATTATTGATTCATCTTTAATCATAACCTTATGATGACTCTCATATTTTTCTTTTATTCCACGTAATATAGATATAGCATCAGGAATTGTAGGTTCACTAACATATACTTGTTGAAATCTTCTTTCTAGTGCTTTATCTACTTTAAAATATTTTTGATATTCATTTAATGTTGTGGCTCCTATAGATCTTAATTCTCCTTTTGCTAAGGCTGGTTTTAAAATATTAGCTGCATCAATTGAACCATTACCACCTCCTGCACCAACTAAAGTATGTATTTCGTCTATAAATAATATTATTTCTCCATTTGAAGAAATTACTTCTTTTATTACTGATTTTAATCTTTCTTCAAATTCTCCTTTATATTTAGCACCAGCAACTAATAATGCCATATCTAATGAAAAAACTTTCTTAGTTTTCAAATAATCTGGAATATCTCTACTAATAATTCTATGCGCTAATCCTTCAGCAATAGCTGTTTTTCCAACTCCAGGTTCACCTATTAATAAAGGATTATTTTTTGTTCTTCTAGATAAAATTTGTAGTACTCTACGTATTTCTTCATCTCTTCCAATAACCGGATCTAATTTACCTTTTAATGCTAAATCATTTAAATTTTTAGCGTATTTTTCTAAAACATTATAAATTTTTTTTTCATAAAAAGATGTTATATTTCCACTTTTTTTTCTAATATTATTAATTACAAATTTAATATTTTTTTCTGTTACTCCTTGTTCTTTAAATAATTGACTACATTTATCGTCAGTAATAAAAATACCATATAGAAAATGTTCTGAAGATATAAATTTATCTTTTAAACTATCAGCAAAATTTTTTGCTATACTAATCATTTTAATTACTCCTTCACTTAAATGTTGATTAAATATTTCACTAACTATTTTAGGATATGAGGAAATTATTCTATCTAATCCAATTATAATTAAATAAAAATCAACTTTTAATTTTTTGAAAATTAATGGAATAATATTTTTTTCAATTTTTATCATTGATTTTAAAATATGTGAATTTTCAATAGATTGATTAGAATTATTTAATGCTATATTTTGTGATTCTTGTATAATTTCTTTAGATTTTATTGTAAAATTATTGAAGTTCATAATTAAATATGTAAAATTTTTTGTTATTAAAATAATTTTTAAAATTTATATTTAATTTAAATGATAAAAAAAGAAGAAATAAAGTTCATATCAAAAAGAATTAATCAAATACATAAAATACTTAGAATAGATAAACTAAAAAAAGAATTTTGCGAAAAACAGAAAAAAATAAATAATATAAATTTTTGGAAAAAAAATAAAAGAAATTCAAAAAATATATATAAACAAATTAGTAAAATTAAAGTATGTATTGATAAATTTTCAAAAATTAAAGAAGCGTTTGAAGAATTGAAAATAATATATTCAATTTCTGTAGAAGATAATTCATACAAAGAATATAAAAATCAATTATATAAAATTAATAGTTTAATATCAAATTTAGAATTAAATAGTATGTTTTCTGAAGAAGATCATTTGAGTGCTATATTACAAATTTCTTCTGGTGCAGGGGGAACAGAAAGTTGTGATTGGACTTCAATGCTAACTAGAATGTATATTATGTGGGCAGAAAAAAATAATTTTATGACAAATAAAATACATTATTTGTATGGAGATGTTACTGGAATTAAATCTATTACATTAGAAATAAATGGAAAATATGCATTTGGATATTTAAATGGGGAAAATGGAGTTCATAGATTAGTAAGAATATCTCCATTTGATAGTAACTCAAGAAGACATACATCATTTTCTTCTGTTTATGTTTATCCAATTGTAAATAATGAAATTAATATAGAAATAAAAAATTCAGATATTCAATGGGAAACCTTTAGGTCTGGGGGGGCTGGTGGACAAAATGTAAATAAAGTAGAAACTGGTGTAAGATTACGTCATTTACCTACAGGAATAATTATAGAAAATACAGAGTCTAGATCTCAAATACAGAATAGAGAAAAAGCTATAAAACTTTTAAAATCAAGGTTATTTGAGATAGAAATAAAAAAAAAAAATAGTAAAAAAGAAAAAATAAAATCTGAAAAAAAAAAAATAGAATGGGGGTATCAAATACGAAATTATATTATGCATCCATATAAATTAGTGAAAGATCTAAGAACTAATTATGAAACTTCAGATATACAATCTGTAATGAATGGAGATATAAATATTTTTTTAGAAAAATTTATAATGTTAAAAAAACAGCTATAAAAGTTATTATAATTTAATGAAAATAAGATATATTGATTTAATAGATCAAACTTTTGAATTTCCGACTGAAGAATTTTCTATTAAAAATAATTTACTAGAATTTCATAAAATTCCATTAATGGAACTTATAAAAAAATATGGAACACCACTAAAATTCACATATTTACCTAAAATATCTCAAAATATAAAAAACGCAAAAAAGTGGTTTAAAAAAGCAATTCATTCTAACCATTATAATAATAAATATACTTATTGTTTTTGTACTAAAAGTTCTCATTTTTCATTTATTTTAGAAGAAGTACTAAAAAATAATATTAGTATAGAAATTTCATCTGCTTATGATATAGATATAGTAAAAAATATTTATAAAAAAGGAAAAATTGATAAGAATATGGAGATTATATGTAATGGATTTAAAACTGAAAATTACATATATAATATATCAGAATTAATTAATAATGGATTTTATAATACTGTACCTATACTTGATAATTATGATGAATTAGAAAAACTTAGTTCAACTATTAATTCATCTTTTAAATTAGGAATACGAATAGCTTCTGAAGAAGAACCTAAATTTGAATTTTATACATCTAGATTAGGAATAGGATATAAAGATATTATTATATTTTATTTGAATAAAATTAAAAATAATTCAAAAGTAGAATTAAAAATGTTGCATTTTTTTATAAATACAGGAATAAAAGATACCGCTTATTATTGGAATGAATTATTTAAATGTTTACATATTTATGCAAAATTAAAAAAAATAGCTCCTGAATTGGAAATATTAAATATAGGTGGTGGGTTTCCAATAAAAACATCTATGTCATTTAAATATGATTACGAATACATGGCGAATGAGATTATTTATCAAATAAAAAAATTTTGTCAAGAAGAAAATGTATCTGTTCCTCATATATATACAGAATTTGGTTCTTATACAGTAGGAGAAAGTGGAGGAATTTTATATAAAATATTAAATCAAAAATGTCAAAATGATAGAGAAAAATGGAATATGATAAATAGTTCATTTATGACTACACTTCCTGATACTTGGGCAATAAGTAGAAGATTTATTATGCTAGCGATAAATCGTTGGAATTATTCTTACGAGAGAGTTTTTTTAGGAGGATTAACATGTGATAGTGATGATTATTACAATTCAGAACAACATATAAATGCTATATATCTTCCTAGTTTTTGTAAGAATGCTCCATTATATATAGGATTTTTTAATACAGGTGCGTATCAAGATACAATTAGTGGATATGGAGGAGTTCATCATTGTTTAATACCTCAACCTATTCATGTTTTAATAGATAAAAATAAAAAAAATTTTATATATAAAATTTTTAGAAAAAATCAAAAACCAAAAGATATATTAAAAATATTGGGATATAAAAAAATATGAAAATAAAAAAAAATTTTTCTAATATATCATACAAATATTCAAATTTAAAAAATTCCAATATAGTTATAATTCCGGTACCATATGATTATACACAAACATGGAAAAAGGGGGCTAAATATGGACCTAACGCATTTTTTAATGCATCTAATTACATAGAATTATATGATATTGAAACTGATTATGAAGTTTATAAGAAAGGTATATTTGTTACTCCTTATATAAAAACAAACTCAAATTCATCAGAAGAAATGGTTAAGAAAGTTTATTATATAACAAAAAAATTTTTATCAAAAAAAAAATTTATCACATTAATAGGAGGAGATCACTCTATATCAATAGGTAGTATTCGTGCTTTTGGTGAAAAATATTCAGATATTAGTATTCTTCATATGGATGCACATGCAGATTTAAGACCAATATATAATGGTAATCCATATAATCATGCATGTTCTATGCATGAAGCTTCAAAAAAACATTCTCTAATACAAGTAGGTATACGTAGCATGGATATAATAGAAAAAAATTTTATTCAAAAAAAAAATATATTATACATGCATAATATTTTTAATTGTAATAACGACTCTTGGATTGATGATATTATTAATAAGTTATCTTACAATGTATTTATTAGTATTGATATAGATGTTTTTGATCCTAGTATAGCACCTGCTACTGGTACTCCTGAACCTGGTGGATTAGACTGGTACACTAGTTTAAAATTATTTAAAAATGTTTTTAATATAAAAAATGTAGTAGGATTTGATATTGTTGAACTTTTACCACATAAAAATGAATTTCGTACAGATTTTTTAGCAGTAAAACTATTTTATAAATTATTATCTTATAAATTTTATTAATTAAAAATATATATGGAAAATAATAAAATTATTATTTCTATTGATGGATTTTCTTCATCTGGTAAAAGTACTTTATCAAAAATAATATCAAAAAAATTACATTATAAATATATAGATACTGGCGCAATTTATAGATGTATTACATTACTAGCAATAAGAAAAAATGTATTTAATAGTGATTTATGGAATATTAATAATTTTATTCCATTTATAAAAAATTTAAAATGGAAATTTTATTGGAATGATAAATTAGATAATATGAATATTATTTTAAATAATGAAAAAATTAAAGATGAAATTAGATCAATGGAGGTAACAAAAAAAGTTCCATTAATATCTAGAATACCAGAAATAAGAAAAATATTAACTTCTATACAAAAAAATATTGGGGATAAAAAAGGAATTGTAGTTGATGGAAGAGATATTGGAAATTGTATTTTTCCTGAATCAGAATTAAAATTTTTTATTAATGGATCTTTAGAAACTCGTTCTTATAGAAGATATAAAGACTTTATAAAAAAAGGAATAAGAGAAATTTCTTATGAAGATATAAAAAACAATATTTTATATAGAGATGAAATTGACATTAATAGAATAATTTCTCCTTTGAAAAAATCTTTTAATCATATAGAAATAGATAATAGTTTATATTATAATGATAAAATAAATTTAATTTTAAAAATTATTAATAAAAAAATTCATGCAACTTTTAAAAAAAAAAATAATAATAGTAACAGGAGGATCAGGTGATATAGGTCAATCTATAGTAAAGAAATTTGTTAAACATGGAGCTATTGTAATTTTTACATTTTTTTCTTCAAAAAAAAACGCAAAAAATTTGGAAAAAAAACTAAAAGGAATGGCAATAGGATATAAAGTTAATTTATCAAATAGTAATTCATCAAAGGAATTTATTAAAACTATAATAAAAAAATATGAATTCGTAGATATATTAGTTAACAATGTTGGAATTGTAAGAGATTCTTTTTTAATAAGAATGTCTGATGATAATTGGAATGATGTAATAAAAACAAATCTTTATTCTATTTTTAATATTACTAAATATGTAATTTATTATTCTATGATAAAAAGAAAAAGTGGAAATATTATTAATATGAGTTCTATTGTTGGAATAACAGGTAATTCTGGACAATCTAATTATGCTGCTTCTAAAGCAGGTATTATTGGTTTTACTAAATCAATTGCTAAAGAATTTGGTAAAAAAAATATTCGTTGTAATGTTATAGCACCTGGATATATACATACTAAAATGAATTACAATTTAAAAGAAAATATAAAAAATAATTGGATAAAAAAAATACCATTAGGTAGACCTGGTACTGTAGAAGAAGTATCAAATTGTATTTTATTTCTTGCCTCAGATCTTTCTAGTTATATTACTGGTTCAGTAATAAACGTAAATGGTGGATTAATATAAATTTATGTATTCAAATAAGAAAACAGTACAAATATTAGGAGAAGTTTTAAAATCAAAATTAATTTTCAATATTATTATATCACCTGGATCAAGAAATGCTCCAATTATTATACATTTTACTCAAAATAAATTATTTAAAACTTATAGTATTGTAGATGAAAGATGTGCAGGTTTTTTTGCTTTAGGTATGGCTCAAAAATTAAAAAAACCTGTTGTAATTAGTTGTACCTCTGGATCTTCTGTAGTAAATTATTTTCCTTCAATAATAGAATCCTTTTATCAAAATATTCCTATTATAATTGTTACAGCAGATCGTCCTAAAGAATTTATTACGATATATGATGGACAATCTATGAATCAGGAAAATATTTTTCAAAATTATGTAATAAAATTCACTCAATTAACTGAAGATGAATCTAAAAGGGGGATATGGTATAATAATAAATTAATTAATGAATCAATAAATGAATGTATTTTAAAAAATAAACCTATACACATAAATATACCTTTTTCCGAACCACTTTATGGTATTACTAATAAAATAAAAATACATATTAATATTGTAAAAACTTTTTATACAGAAACATATATTAAAAAAAAAATCAATTTTTAAATGAAAAAAAAATATGGAATAAATGTAAAAAAAAGATGATATTATTAGGATTAAATAATTTTATTAATAAAACTAAACTTACTAAAGTTTTAAAAAAAATTAGTTTAGATGAATCAATAATTATTTTTTCTGAAACAACTTCACAAATAAATAGTAATAAATTATTTTCTAATATAGATCAAATTGTTTATGGTATAGACATAAATAAATGGATAAAAATATTAAAACCAAATATTTTATTAACAATAGGAATAAATATATTATCTAAAAATATAAAATATTTATTAAGAAAATTCCCACCTAAATATCATTGGCATCTTGGTAATAATTGTAAAAATTATCCTGATACTTATTTTAAATTAAGTTCATACTGGAATATAAATCCTGAATATTTTTTTAAAATAATTGAAAAAAATAAAAATTTTCCTAACTCTAATTATAAAAGAACTTGGGAAGTTTTAATAGAAGATAAAATAAAAAAGCAAAATTTTTTTATAAAAAAAGAAAAAAATTTTTCAGATTTAAAAGCTCTTTTTTTTATTTTTTCTAAAATTCCTAAAAAATCTATTTTACAATTAGGAAATAGTATGATTATAAGATATTACCAATTATTTATTAGTAAAAGAAAATATAAAATACAATCTTATTGTAATAGAGGCATATCAGGAATAGATGGTAGTGTATCAACCGCAATAGGATATTCAATAGTAAGCAAAAAAATTGTAACATTAATTATTGGAGATATAAGTTTTTTTTATGATAGTAATGCCTTATGGAATAATTATACACCAAAAAATTTTAGAATAATACTTATAAATAACAAATGTGGAAATATTTTTAAAATAATTTTAAATAAAAAATTTTCAAAAAAAACATTTAATTTTTTTGAAACAAAACATAATTTATGTGCATATGAATTATGTAAAATGTATAAATGGAATTATAATAAAGTATCTGATTTAAATAGATTAAGATATATTTTATCATTTTTTTGGAAGAAATCCAATTATCCATTTTTATTAGAAATAGATACAAAAAATTGTAATAATGAAAATATTTTTAGAAACTTTTTATATAGTTCTAAATGAAAAAAAATTCTTAAAAAAATTTTAATTCTAGAAAATATTTCTCTAAAATATATTTTACTACTATAAGTAGTTAAATTTTTAGCATTAAATGCTACCACATCTAATCCTAGATATTTTCCAAAAAAAATTGCTCTTTCATTATGAAATTTTTGAGACACAATTGTAAATTTTTTTTGATGAAAAATTTTATAGGCTCTTATTATAGAATTCATTGTATTAATTCCATATAAATCTTCATATATAATATTTGATGGTATTCCTCTTTTTATTAGTTCTATTTTCATCATTTTTGGTTCATTATAATTTTCTTCTTTATTATCTCCACTAACAATAATATATTGTATTTTTTTTTTATAAAAAAGTAATTGAATTGCATCCATTCTGGATTTAAAGTAATAATTTACTCCACCTCCATGTAAATACTTTGATGTACCTAATACTATTCCAAAATTATTATATGGAATTTTTTCAATAGAATCATAATTTTTATTTCTTGATGTAAAACTTATTAAAAAATAAGAAAATATGACTATTGAAATAATAATAAAAAAAATACACATATTAATTTTTTTATTAATTTTTTCATATCTATTTATTTATATTATATTTAATCATCAGAATATTCTATAATCCATTTTCCTTGTTTCAAAAAAAAATCATATTGTTTAAATTTAATTATTTTCATTTCTCCAGTATCAATATTACGAATATTAATTCTATTATTTCTACCAAGTTTATTTTTATCATTTTCAAATATAGATGATAAACTATTTATTAATAAATTAGATTTAAATAAAAAAGAAAGTATTTTTTTATTAATATCATAAATTCTATCTTGAAATAAATTAAATGCATTTTGTTTATAAACTATAAGAGGATCTTTTTGTTCAAAAACTGCATTTTGAACTGAAAATCTTAAACTATCCATTTCTTTTAAATGATCTCTCCATGTTTCATCTACAAAAAATAATATAGATTTTTTTTCAAGTTCTAAGAATAATGATTTTCCTTTAGTAATATTAAAATCATTTAAACTAGATGTGCATAAAATATTTCTATTTCCATTAGAAAACATTACTTGTATTTGATATAAATCTATATTTTTATAAATTTTTTCATATATATATGGATTTATATAATTTGTAATTATATTTTTTTTTCTTTTTTCATAATATTCTACAATATAATCATGAACATTTTCAACATAATCTATTCTATTTAGAAAAAATTGATCTTTTTCTATTAAACATTCAATACCAAATATTTGAAAAAAATCAAATCTTAAATTATCAAAATTATTATTAGATTTATTCATATAAATCATAATCTTCAATAAAACATATATCATATTTGATATATCTAAATCTAATTTATCCCCATACAATGCATTTTTTCTCTTTTTATAAATAAATTCTCTTTGTTTATTAATAACATCATCATAGTCTAATAATCGTTTTCTAATACTAAAATTATTGTCTTCTATTTTTTTTTGAGCTTTTTCAATAGATTTTGTTAATAAAGAATGTTGAATAACATCTCCTTCTTTATGACCAAATTTATCCATTAATCTAGAAAGTCTTTCTGAATCAAAAAATAAACGTATCAAATCATCTTCTAAAGATATGTAGAATTGACTACTACCTGGATCTCCTTGTCTTCCAGATCTTCCTCTTAATTGATTATCTACTCTTCTAGAATCATGTCTTTCTGTTCCTAAAACAGCTAATCCTCCATTATTTATTACTTCTTTACATAATTTAATATCTGTACCTCTTCCAGCCATATTTGTAGCTATTGTTACATAACCTGGTAAACCAGCTTTTGCTATTATTTCTGCTTCTTTTTCATGTAATTTAGCGTTTAAAACATTATGTTTTATTTTTCTAAAATTTAATGTTCTACTCAATAATTCTGATACCTCTACAGAAGTAGTACCAACTAAAACAGGACGATTTTCTTTTCTAGAAAGAGAAATAATTTTTTCTATTATAGAATTATATTTTTCTCTCTTTGTTTTAAAAACAAGATCTTGTAAATCTATTCTTTTTATAGGATTATGAGTAGGTATGACCACAACATCTAGTTTATAGATATGCCAAAATTCTCCTGATTCTGTTTCTGCAGTTCCTGTCATTCCAGATATTTTTTTATACATTCTGAAATAATTTTGTAAAGTTATAGTAGCAAAAGTTTGACTAGAAGATTCTACATATACATTTTCTTTTGCTTCTATAGCTTGATGTAAACCATCAGAATAACGTCTTCCTTCCATAATTCTACCTGTTTGTTCATCAACTATTTTAACTCTATTTCCTAGTACAACATAATCTATGTCTTTTTCAAATAATGTATAAGCTTTAAGTAATTGATTTATAACATGTATTCTTTGAGATTTAATAGAAAAATCTTTAATTAAAAAATCTTTTTCTTTTATTTCATCTTCTTTTGATAAATTTTTATTTTCTATATTATAAATTTCTAAGTTAATATCTGATAATATAAAAAATTTTTGATCTTCTATATTTCTAGATAAAAATTCTATACCTTTATCTGTTAGTTCTACTGTATTATTCTTCTCATCAATTACAAAATATAATTCTTTATCTACTTTATACATTTCTTTTCCATAATCTTGTATATATTGTCCTTCTACTTTTTGTAAAAATGAACGAATATTTTTTTCACTTAGAAATTTAATTAAAGATTTTTTTTTTGGTAATCCTCTATATGCTTGAAGTAATCTAAATCCACCTAATCTAATTTTTTTGTTTTTTATTAAATTTTTAGATTCTTTTATAAAAAAATTTACTATTGAATTTTGTTTCTTTACTAAATTTTTTACTTTGTCCTTAAATATTTCAAATTCTTTTTTATTGTCTTTATCAGAATCTACAGGTCCTGATATTACTAATGGCGTCCGTGCCTCATCTATTAATACAGAATCTATTTCATCTATTATTGCATAATTTAAATTTCTTTGAACTAAATCTTTTTTATTATTTACCATATTATCACGTAAATAATCAAATCCAAATTCATTATTTGTTCCATAAGTTATATCAGCTATATATGCATTTTTACGCATTTTGATATTATTATAAGAATAATTATCAATACAATCTACTCTCAATCCATGAAACTCCATTAGTGGAGCCATCCATTCAGTATCTCTTCTAGATAGATAATTATTTACTGTAACAATATGAACTCCTTTTCCTGATAAAGCGTTAAGATAAGCAGATAAAGTAGCTACAAAAGTTTTTCCTTCTCCTGTAGCCATTTCTGCTATTTTTCCTTGATGTAAAATTATCCCACCCATTAATTGTACATCGTAATGTACCATATCCCAAATAATATTTTTACCATATGCATTCCATTTGTTTTCCCAAATAGAATTTTCTTTATGTAAATAAATATAAGATCTTATTTTCGATAATTCTTTATCTAAAGAAGTTGATTTTACTACAATTTTTTTATTTTTTTTGAAACGTTTTGCAGTTTCTTTAATAATAGCAAATGATTCTGGTAGTATTTTTAATAAAATTTGTTGTTCAGTTTTATATGATTTTTCTCTAATTTCTTCTATAGATGAGTATATCTTTTCTAAGATTGGGACAGAACAACTTTCTCTTGATTTTTCTAATAATATTTTTTCTTTTTGGTCAAATTCTTTTAAATTATTTTTTATAAACTTTTTCAGTAAAAAAGTTTTATTTCTTAGTTCATCATTAGATAATGAACATATTACTTTAGTTTTTTCTTTTATTTGATCTAAAATTTTTTCTACTTCTTTTAGATCTTTTTCATTTTTATTTAATAAAAGCTTGTTTAATAATTTCTTTATAAAATTCATTAATATGTGTGAAAAAATTAATATTTATCCATTGTTTATTCTTTAAAGTTCGTATTCATCTCTATTCCAATAAAAATCCTCATCATCACGAGGATAATCAGCCCATATATCTTCAATTGATTCAAAAATTTCTCCTTCTCCATTTTCTAGTTGTTGCAAGTTTTCAACTACTTCTAATGGAGCACCAGTCCTAATTGCAAAATCTATAAGTTCTTCTTTTGTTGCTGGCCAAGGTGCGTCTTCTAAGTGAGAAACTAATTCTAAAGTCCAATACATAATAATTGTAATATTTTAAAACAAAAAGGTAATATTCTTAATTTTTATATATTTGATTTTCAAAAATCAATGAATCTTTTTTTTACAAAAACACAAGATAAAAATAGTGAATTTAAATTACAAATAAATTATATGAAAAAATTTCCTAAAATTATTTTTATAGGATCTGATAAATTTTCTGTTTCTTCTTTAAAAGAATTATATATAAAAAAATATAATATTGTTGGAATAATTACTAATCCAGACAATAAGAAATATAATCCTGTAAAAATATATTCATTAGAAAAAAAAATAACATTGTTACAACCTAAAAAATTATTAGACCCAATATTTATAAAAAAAATAAAAATTATTAATGCTGATTTATATATAGTTGTTTCTTTTAAATTTCTTCCAAAAAAAATATGGAATCTTCCCAAACTTGGGACAATTAATTTACATCCATCTTTGTTACCTAAATATCGGGGAGCAGCTCCAATTAATTGGGTGATAATTAATGGAGAAAATAGAACTGGATTAACTGTTTTTTTTGTAGAAGAAAAAATAGATTGTGGTAAAATAATATTACAAAAAGAAATAAAAATAGAAGATAATGAAACAGCTGGTGAATTGCAAGAAAAATTACAATATTATAGTGGATCAATAATTATATCAAGCATAAATAAAATTTTAAAAAATAAAAATTTTTCCAATGAAAGAAAAAAAATGTATTACATAAAAAATGATGATAAAATACATACAAAAAATGCTCCAAAAATATATACAAAAGATTGTAGAATTAAGTGGTCTTTATCTATTGATACTATTTATAATAAAATAAGGGGATTAAGTCCATCTCCTTCAGCATGGACATTATTATATTTAAATAAAAAATTTTATAGATTTAAAATATTTTTTGTTAAAAAAGAAAAAAAAATTCATAATTATTCAATAGGATTGGTATTTATAAATTTATATAATATGTTTATATCTGTTAAAGAAGGATTTATTAATATTTTAGAATGTCAAATAGAAGGTAAAAAAAAAATGAATATAAAAAAATTTATTAATGGAATAAAAATAAAAAAAAATCTATTTGTTAAATAACAATTATAACAATTAGATATTAGTTATTTATTATATTTGTTTCTATTAATTATAATCTTGTTTTATAATTAATTAAAATTTACAATTATGAATAAAACAGAATTGGTTAATTCAATAGCAGAAAAAACTGGAATAACAAAAATAAAAGCAAAAAGCGTTACTGATGCACTTATTAAAACAATAATTGAATCTTTGAAAAAAGGAGAGAAAGTTACTCTTGTTGGATTTGGAACATTTTCTGTGGTAAAAAGAAATCCTAGAAACGGTGTTAATCCTAGAACTGGAAAAAAAATATATATTCCTGGAAAAAAAGTAGCTAAATTTAAAATAGGAGCAGAATTAACAAACTTATAAATAAAATTAAAAGATAAAGTTTTTACAAAAAACTTTATCTTTATTTATGGAGATAATCTTCGTATTAACCATTTTTTATTATCTTGTAATTCATAAGATAGTCTATCATGTAATCTGTTTGACTTTCCTTGCCAAAATTCCATTTTATACGGATATACTAAGTATCCTCCCCAATAAAAAGGTCTAGTTATATTTTTATTTTCAAAAAATTTTTTCCATTTTTTATATTTATTTAATAAATATTTTCTAGATGTAATAATAGAACTCTGTCTAGACGCCCAACATCCTAAATTATTATTAATTGGACGTTTATTAAAATATATATCAGATTTTTTTCTATCTATTTTAGATGTTACTCCTTTAATTATTATTTGTCTTGATGTTTTTTCCCAAAAAAAAGATAAACAAACCCTTGGATAAATTCTAATTGAAATACCTTTAGAACTATAATAGTTTGTATAAAAAATAAAACCTTTATTAGAATATTCTTTTAATAAAACAATTCTAGTTTCAGGACAACCATCTTTTCCTATAGTAGATAAAGACATTGCATTAATTTCTTTTTTTTTTGATTTATAAAAAGATTTTTCATATTGAAACCAATAATGAAATAATTGAAATGGATTTCTTGGTATTTTTTGACAGTAATCATTATAGTAATTTTTTCTTAATCCACTTAAATCAATAATCATAAAAAAAATATATTAATAATATTATATAAAATATAAATATATTATATATTGAAATAAAAAATATATTTAGGCGTGATAGCTCAGATTGGTTAGAGCATTGGATTCATAACCCAAAGGTCGGGGGTTCAATTCCCCCTCACGCTATTTTAATAATAAATTTTTCATAATGAAAATATCATTTAATTGGATAAAAAAATATGTATATCCCATAAATTTTTATGAAAAAAAATTTTTTGAAATATTATCGAATATAGGATTAACAATAAAAAATTATGAAAAAATATATGATAAAGACAATAAAAAAGATTTTATTCTAAATATAGAATTTACCCCTAACCGTCATGATATAATGAGTCATTATGGTATAGCAAGAGATATATATGCATTTTTAAAATTTAATAATTATAATATTTCAATAAAAGAATTAAAATTATATAAAAATTCGTATAAAACATGTATAAAAAATAATGTTTCAATTTTTTTAGAAGAAAAATTAAAAAAAAATAATTTTTTTATAAGGTATACTGGAGCATCTATTTTAAACTTAAAAATAGATTCATCTCCTTATTGGTTAACTCATAGTTTAAAATCTATAGGAATTAATAGTGTTAACAATATTATTGATATAATAAATTATACAATATCAGAATTAGGTGTACCTATACATTTATTTGATTTAGATAAAATAATAGAAAATAAAATTTTCATAAAAAATTTAAATAAAAAAAACAACTTTTTAACAGAAAATAATAATCTAATAAAATTAGATGAAAACGAAATAATAATTTCTGATAAACAAGAAATATTATCTTTAGGAGGAGTATTAAATAATGGAAAATATGGATGTATTGATAAAAATACTAATAATATCTTTATAGGTATTATATGTATTGATCCATCTTATATTTATTTAATAAGGAAAAAATATCTTTTTAATACAAAATCTCAATTTTTACTTGAGAAAGAAATTGATCCAAATAAAACTATTTATGTATTAAATAGGTTATTTTTTCTTATAAAAAAAATAATGAAAATTAATTGTGAAATATCTAAAATTATAGATATCTATCCAAATAGATTAAAACCTATAATTATTAAATTAAACTATGATAAAATATCAAAAATAATTGGAGAAAAAATAAAAAAAAAAGATATTAAAAAAATTTTACTTTTATTAAAAGTATATATAAATAAAGAAGAAAAAAATTATTTATTAGTTTCTATTCCTACATGTAGAACAGATATAAAAAGAGAAATAGATTTAATAGAAGAAATATTACGAATATATGGAATAAGTAATATAAAAGGAATTGATAATATTAATTATGTCCCAATTAATTATAATTTATGTACAACAGAAAATGAAATACAAAAAATTATTTCAGAACAGTTGACATATTATGGATTTAAAGAAATTATTAGTTCCACTATTAGGAATTATAATGAAAAAGAATTATTTGAACTTAATAAATTAAATAGAAAAATAATAAAAATAATTAATTCTAATATAGATATATATAATAATAAAATATTACGTCCAACTATGTTATTTAGTATGGTAGATTGTATAATATATAATTATAATCATAATAGACATCTTATAAAAGATAATGGAATAAAATTATTTGAAATAGGAAAAATTTATTATAATAATAATAATTGTTATATAGAATCTAAAAAACTTATTTTATCTGTATCAGAGATACAAAAAAATTATAAAATTTTAGATTTTTTCTATTTAAAAGGAATTATTGAACAAATTTTTAAAAGAATAGGTATTAATGATTATATACAAAAGAATTTAGAACATTCTTTTTTAGAAAATTGTTTATCAATTTTATATAAAAAAAAATTATTAGTTATTATTGGAAAAATTAAAAATATATACACTAATAATTACGAAATATTTTATTCAGAATGGGATTGGGAATATATAATTTCAATAATAATAAATAATAAAATTATATACAAACCTATATCTAAATATCCAATAATAAAAAGAGATATTTCGTTTATTATTGATGATAATATATCATTTGAAGAATTAAATAATTTTATTAAAAATGAAAAAAATGAAATAATAAAAAATATATATATATATGATTTATATAGAGGAAAAAATATTCCAATTTCAAAAAAATCTTATACTATAAGTTTTTATTTTGAGAGTAAAAAAACCACCTTAACAAAAAATTTTATAGATACATATATGAAAAAGATAGAAATTATTTTAAAAAAACGTTTTCTTATTGAAATAAGAAATAAAAAATTAATTTGATATATTAAATTATAAATTAGTTATTTAATAATTTTTTTAATATATTTTTTAATCCAGTTTCTAATTCTATTTTATTTGAAATTTCGTTTATATGAATTCTTTCTTGGTTCATATTATCTCTATAACGTATAGTTACAGTATTGTTTTCTATAGTTTTATAATCTACAGTAAAACATAATGGTGTTCCTATTGCATCTTGTCTCCTATATAATTTTCCAATCGAATCTTTATAATCATAAATTATATTATGATTTATTTTTTCATTATGAAATATTTTATTTGCAATATCTGGAATTCCATCCTTTTTTACTAATGGTAAAATAGCAGCTTTTACAGGAGATAAACAAGGAGGAATTTTTAATATTGTACGTTTTTTTCCATTATCTAATTTTTCTTCTTTTAAAGAAGAAGACAATATAGCCATAAATAAACGATCTAATCCTAAAGACGTTTCTATAACATAAGGCGTATATTTAACTTTTTTATTATTATTTATAATAAATTTTTTGTTAGTAAATAATTCATGCTTTTTTAAATCAAAATCTCTTCTAGAATGAATTCCTTCTAATTCTCTAAAACCAAAAGGATAATTAAATTCTATATCAACACCTAAACTAGCATAATGTGCTAAATTTTTGTGATCAATTAGTCTGTATTTATTTTTTCCCAAATTTAACGAATTATGCCATTTTAATCGTATATTTTTCCAATATTTATACCATTTTTTTTCTTCTTTTGGATTAATAAAAAACTGCATTTCCATTTGTTCAAATTCTCTTAATCTAAAAAGAAATTGTCTTGCAATAATTTCATTTCTAAATGATTTTCCTATTTGAGCTATCCCAAATGGGATTTTCATTCTACTGGATTTTTGTACATTTATAAAATTACAAAAAATTCCTTGTGCTGTTTCTGGACGAAGAAATAAATTTTTAGAATTTTTTATTTCAAACATCATATTCATAAAATGAATATTTGTCCAAATTTTATCTTTTTTATTTCCACTAATTGGATCATGTATATTTAATTCGTTAATTAAATTAATTATATTTAACGTATCTTTTTTTTTAAAATATTCATTTAAACGAATTAAAATTTTATTTATTTGTTCATTATCATTTTTAAAAAATTTTTTTATATGATTTTCAATCAATAGATGAACTTGGTACTTTTTTTTAGAATTTTTATTATAAACTAATAATTCTTTGAATTCATCAATATGTCCAGATGACTTTAACACATTTGAATGTGTTAATATTGATGAGTCAATTCCAACTATATTTTCATTTAGTTGAGTCATTGATTTCCACCAAAATTCTTTTATATTGTTTTTTAGTTCTATACCATATTGTCCATAATCATAAATAGCATTTATTCCTCCATAAATTTCATTAGAAGGGAAAATAAATCCATAAGATTTTGAATGAGATATTAAAAATTTTAAAAAATTTTTCATAAAAAATTCTTATAATGAATATAAATATTTTTCTAAATCTAATGCTGCCATACATCCACTACTGGCAGAAGTTATAGCTTGTTTATAATTAGAATCTTTAACATCACCAGCTGCAAAAATTCCTGGGACACTAGTATTTGTTCCTCCATTTTTAACAATTATAAACCCTTTACTATCCAAATCTAATTTATTCTTAAAAAGAATTGTGTTTGGATAATGACCTATGGCAATAAATAGTCCACTAATTTGTTTTAATTCATAATTTTTTGTATTATAATTAAATATTTTAATACCTTCTAACACATTATCTCCTATAATATCTGATATAGTTGATTTAAATAAAATAGTAATATTATTATTATTTATAACATTATTTTGTAATATTTTAGAAGCTTTTAAATAATTTTTTCTAACTAACAAATAAACTTTTTTACAAATTCTTGAGAGATAATTTGCATATTCTAATGCTGTATCTCCACCACCTACTATTGCTACATTTTTTTTTTTATAAAAAAATCCATCACAAACAGCACAAAAAGAAATACCTGATCCTAATAATTTTTTTTCTTTTTTAATTCCAAGAGTTTTTGGAGTAGATCCAGTAGCAATAATAATTCCTTTACTCAAAAAAAAATTATTTTTTTCTTTTCCAAAAAATATTTTATGAATTCCACCTACCTTATTACTTAAATCTACTTTAAAGGCAGATTCATTTAATATTTTAACATTAAAACGTTCTGCCTGTTTTTTACAATTATCCATAAATTTACTTCCATTAATTCCATTTGGAAATCCTAAATAATTATCAATATAATTTGTATTAATTAATTGTCCTCCAGGTAAATTACCAGATAAAATAATTGGATTTAAACCAGATCTAGCTGCATAAATAGAAGAGGAATAACCTGCTGGTCCAGATCCTATAATTACACAATTATGTATTTTATTATTCATATTTTTTTTAACTTAATAAACATATTCAATTAATAATATAATATGGATACATTATCTTTTTTTATAAAAAAACATCTTTTTTTAAAAAAAAAGGGGAAAAAAATATATATATACTGTGTGATTAGAAAAAAATTTTTTCTTTATAAAAAAGAAGAAGTTACACGTCAATATATAATTTTTCTATTGAGAAAAATAAAAAGTTATAGTATTTCAAATATTTTATTAGAATTTCCTATATATATAAATAAATTTTTTTATAAAAGATTAGATATTTTAGTAAAAAAAAATAATAAACCTCATATAATTATTGAATGTAAATCAATTTACAATATAATAACACAAAAAACATTTGATCAAATATCTTTATATAATACATTTATAAAATCTCCACATTTAATAATAAGTAATGGATTAAAAAATTTTATATTTAAAAGAAAAAAAAATAAATTTTGTTCCATTAAATTCATTCCTTAATTATCCAATTAATTATTTATTGCTAATTTTATTCATGTAACTAATAAGATCTAATAATTTATTTGAATATCCGAATTCATTATCATACCAAGATATTATCTTAATAAAATTTGGAGTTAACATCATGCTTGCATTTGCATCAAATATAGATATTCTACTATCTCCTAAAAAATCTGTAGAAACTACATTTTCCTCAGTGTATCCTAATATTCCATTTAAATTAGTTTCAGATGCATTTTTCATCTCATATTTTATATCATCATAATTAACATTATTTTTAAGACAAACAGTAAAATCTAATACTGATACATTAGATATTGGAACTCTAAAAGCCATTCCTGTTAATTTCCCGTTTAAACTAGGTATAATTTTTCCTACTGAATTAGCAGCTCCTGTAGCTGCAGGAATTATATTAATTAATGATGATCTACCAGATCTCCAATCTTTATTTGAAACAGAATCTACTACTTTTTGACTAGCTGTACTTGCATGTATAGTAGTCATAAATCCTTTTATTATTCCAAATTTATCATTTAAAACTTTAACAATAGGAGATAAACAATTTGTTGTACATGAAGCATTAGATATAATATTATCATTTTTATCTATTTTTTCATGATTAACTCCCATAATAAACATTGGAATATCGTTATCTTTTGGAGGAGCAGATAATATTACTTTTTTTGCCCCAGATTTAAAATGATTTTTAATAAAATCTCTTGTTAAAAAAAGACCTGTAGATTCAATTACATATTCTACCCCCATTGTCCCCCATGATAAATTTTCAGGATCTTTTTCATTAGTAACTTTAATTTTATTTCCATTTATAATTAAAAAATTATTTTTTTCAATAAAAATTTTATTATTTCGGATCTGTTGATGAACAGAATCATGTTTTAATATATAAGATAAATATTCTATAGACATTAAATCATTTATACATAAAACTTCCATATTTTTCCTATTTATGGCAGAAAGTAAAATTAATTTACCTATTCTACCAATTCCATTAATTCCTATTTTAATAGACATATTATAATTATTTTTTTATCATTCTTTAATTTTTAGAAAATTTATAAAAGTAGAAGACGGAATTTCAACTTTTCCTAATTTTCTCATTTTTTTTTTACCTTTTTTTTGTTTATATAATAATTTTTTTTTACGACTAACATCTCCACCATAACATTTATCTATAACATTTTTTCTTAAAGATTTTATATTTTCTCTTGCTACAATTTTTCCAGAAATTGAAGCTTGAATAGGAATATTAAATTGATGTTTAGGAATTAAACTAGATAATTTCTTACAAATTTTTTTTGCTAACAATTGTGATCTTTCCTTATGTGATAATATTGATAATGATTCAATTTTTTCATTATTAATTAATATTACAATTTTTTCTAAATTAGATTGTCTATAACCAATAAAATTATAATCAAATGTAGCATATCCTTTAGTAACAGTTTTTAGCTTATCATAAAAGTCTAAAATAATTTCTGATAATGGAATTTCGAATAAAATTTGTACTTTTTTATAAGAAAAATACTTTTGATCAATCATAATTCCACGTTTTTTTATACACAACGATATTATATTACCAATATAATTTTTTTCAGTAAGAATAGATACTATAACGTAAGGTTCTTCTACTTTTTTTACTTTTCCAAAGTCTGGAAAATTAGATGGATTACTTACCATAAGTATTTTATTTTCTTTTGTATGAACTTTATAAGAAACATTTGGTATTGTAACTATTATAGAAATATCAAATTCTCTTTCTAAACGATCTTTAATTATTTCCATATGTAACATTCCAAGAAATCCACAGTGAAATCCAAAACCCAAAGAAGGAGAAGATACTGGAGTAAAATAAATAGAAGCATCATTTAATTTTAACTTATCCATAGACTTATGAAGTTCTTCATATCTACTACTGTCTATTGGATAGATACTAGAAAAAACCATAGGTTTAGATTTTTCTAATTTTTTTATTTTTTTAATTATAGAACAATTAAATTCTATAATTGTATCTCCTACTATAACTTCAGAGCTATTTTTAATTCCTGATATTATATACCCAACATCTCCTGTACTAATTTTATTTTTAGGTATTTTTTTTAATTTAAGATTACCTATTTCATTAGCAAAAAAAGTTTTACCTGTTGAAAAAAATTGTAATTTTTGTCCTTTTTTTATGTAACCATTTTTTATTCTAAAAAATATTTCTATTCCTTTAAATGGATTATATTTTGAATCAAATATTATTGCTTGTAATGGTGCATTTATGTCTCCTTTAGGAGGAGGTATTTTATTAACTATTTCATCCAAAATTTTTTTTACACCAATTCCAGTTTTTGCACTAACAATGATAATATCACTCTTTTTACATTTTAACAAATCCATTATTTCTTCTAAAACGTAATTATAATTAATTGAATCACATAAATCTATTTTATTTAAAACAGGAATAATTACTAAATTATTATTTAATGCTAAAGAAAGATTAGATACTGTTTGAGATTGAATGCTTTTTGTACAATCTATAACTAATAAAGCCCCTTCACATGAAGATATAGAACGAGAGACTTCATATGAAAAATCTACATGTCCAGGAGTATCTATTAAATTAAGAGTATATATATCATTTTTATATTTATAATTCATTTGAACTGCATGACTTTTAATAGTAATACCTCTTTCTCTTTCTAGTTCCATATCATCTAATAACTGATTTATACTTTTTTTTACTGTATTAGTTAATTCTAATAATCGATCAGCTAAAGTACTTTTACCATGATCTATATGTGCAATAATACAAAAATTACGAATATAATGAATCATATAAAATAATTTTTTATAAATGAAATAACCTTGAAGGGATTCGAACCCATACCATAGGAATCGGAATCCTATATTCTGTCCTAAAAATTAAACTACAAGGTTTAGTTTTTTAATATTTTTCAAATAAATTAATGGTATCTTCTAATCTATTTTTTATAAATGAAAATATTATTTTTACAATTTTATTATATTTTAAATTTAAAAAATCTATTTCTTCTTTTTTCCAATTTTCTAAAACATAATTGCAATTATTAAATTTTTCTAAATTATTACCAATTCCAAATTTAAATCTAGTATAATTTGATGTTTTTATTTCTTTTTCTATACTTTTTAAACCATTATGTCCTCCACTTCCACCTTTTTTCCTAATACGAACTGATCCAAATTTAAGATAAATATCATCAGAAATAACAATAATATTTTCTAATAAAATATTTTTTTTTTTCATCCAAAATAATACAGATTTTCCACTATTATTCATATAAGTAGTAGGTTTTAATAAAAGTATATATTTATTATTATATTTTAATTTAGATATATAACCAAATTTTTCTTTCTTGAAAAGAATATTATATATTTTTGAAATTTTATTTAAAATAAAAAATCCAATATTATGTCTTGTGTTATTATAATTTATTCCAGGATTTCCTAGTCCTATTATTAAAAATCTTGTCATTTAATAATTTTATTCTCCATTTATAACATTATCTACTGTTAGACCTATTTCATCTGGAGAATAAACTATATGTACTCCAAGTTTTTTTAAAATATCCATTTTTACTTGTGCAGTTTCTATTTTATTTTTTATAATTGCTCCTGCATGTCCCATTATTTTTCCTTTTGGAGCAGTTTTTCCAGCAATAAAACTTATAATAGGCTTGTTCTTTAATTTATGATAATTAATCATCCATTTAATTGCATCTATTTCTTGTTGTCCACCTATTTCTCCAATAATTACAATACAATTAGTGTCACTATCTTCTAAAAATAGTTCTAGAATTTTTTTAATATCTGTTCCAATAATACTATCTCCACCTACTCCAATTGCAGTAGAAATACCATGTCCCATTTTCATAATTTGATCTGCAGCTTCATATGTTAAAGTCCCAGATCTAGAGATAATTCCTACATTACCTTTCTTTTTAAAAACAGAATTTGGCATAATTCCTACTTTTGATTCTTCTGGTGAAATAATACCAGGACAATTAGGACCAATTAGAATAGTTTTTTTGTTTTTTAAGTAATATTTAATTCTTATCATATCTAATACAGGTATTCCTTCTGTAATGCAAACTATTATTTTTATATTTTCAAATATAGATTCTATAATAGCGTCAGTAGAATAATCAGCAGGAACAAAAATTACACTTATATATGCTTCTGTATTATTTACTGCATCTTCAACTGTATTAAAAACAGGTACATTCATAATTTTTTTACCTCCTTTCCCTGGAGTAACTCCACCAACTATATTAGTACCATAATTTATCATTTGTTCTGTATGAAACATCCCTTCTCTTCCAGTAATACCTTGTACAATAACCTTATTATTTTTCTTAATTAAAATACTCATAATTAATTTTGTAAATTTATTTTTTTTCGTACTATTTTGGCTATCATTTCTGCTTCTACAACTATATTTTTTTTTACATATCCAATTCCTTTCATATAAATTATTCCTATTTTAATAGATTCTAGTAAATATACTTTAAGTATAATAATATCTCCAGGAACAACTTTATCCTTAAATTTTACTTTTTCTATTTTTATTAAATAAGTTGAATATAATTCAGGATTTTTAACTTTACTTAAAATTAATACTCCTCCTACTTGAGCTATTGCTTCAATTTGTAATACGCCAGGCATTATTGGTTCATTTGGAAAATGTCCGTTAAAAAAATATTCATTAATTGTAACATTTTTTATTCCAATTATTTGATTATCAGTTAATTCTATAATTTTATCTACAAATAAAAATGGAGGTTTATGTGGTAATATTTTTTTTATATTCTTTATATTAAGAATTGGTTTTTTGTTTAAATCTATTTTAATAATTTTCAATTTATTTAAAATAATAATTTTTTTTATTAATGTTTTTAATAATTTTATAATTATAGCATTATCAGGATTATAAATTATAATTTTTCCTTTTATTTTTATTTCTATTAATGCAAATAAACCTATTATGTCTAATAGAATGTGTTTAACTACTTCATTGGTGTCAAAATTATTTGATTTTTCTTTTAATATACAGAATGATCTTGATTTAGCAATTAATTTAAATTGATTTTCTTTTCTAAAAAAAGCATTTTGTGGATTTATATTATTTGATTCAAAATCTATAAAAATTATTATTTCAAATTTATTAGAAGGAATAACAATAATTTCTCCATCTGTTTTTCTATTTTTTATTGAAAAGAATTCTTTTATTGAAAAAAATTTTTTTTCTGCATCTTGTTCTATTATACCAACTTTTTCTATGGCATCTACAAATAACTTTGATGATCCGTCTAAAATAGGTACTTCTACATTATCTAATTCTATAATTACATTATCTAAATCCATACCATTGAGAGCTGCAATAAGATGTTCTACTGTATAAATTTTTAATCCATTTTTTTCTAAAATTATTCCTTTATCAATTTCTTTTTGAATAAAAGAATTAAAACTTACCTTTACACAAGGCCTTTTGTATAAATCTACTCTTACAAAGATAAATCCTGTAAATATTGGTGCAGGATTTAAAATAATGTTAACTTTTTTTCCAGTATATAAACCAAATCCTTTAAAATAAATCTTTTTTGCAATAGTTTTTTGTTTTTTAAACATATTTTATGTAATATCATATTAGATTATTTTATTTATTTTAATGAAACGTATATTTCTTTTTTCATTAGGATTTCTAATAGGATTTTCTATACTTTTTATATTTTATATTATAAAATTTATGAAATAATTTTTTAAAACTATTAAATTTTTTATGAAAAGAACATTTAATCCTTCTAATAGAAAAAAAATTAACGTTCATGGATTCATGAAAAGGATGAAAACAAAAAACGGACGTTATATAATATGTAGAAGAAGAAGAAAAAATAGAAAAAAATTAACTGTAACAAATTATAAAAAATAATTTTATATAATATCTGATTCTATATCTCCTATCTTTGGAAAAAAATTTAATATTTTTTCTTTAATTATTTCTTCATAAGAAAAAAAATTGGATAAATCTCCTATATCAACTATTTTTAGTTCATATTCAATAATTTTTTTTTTATAATTAAACTTTTCAAAATTTTTAAATCCAATTTCTAATGAAGAAATAGTTCCATTTGTTTTTATTTTTACGTTTCTATATATTTTATCTAATAAAATTTTTTTATTTTTTCTTATATATGAATAAAGTTTATAATTTTTTTCTATATTATTTTTACAAGAGATTAAGTATAAAGAAATAATAATAGATAAAGTATGATATTTTCTAACAAAATTTTTATTTGTATCTTTTGGATAATTTCCAGCTTCAATTAATATGTATGAATATCCTTTTTTTTGTAAAAAATCACCAGTTGCATTAGGATAATATTTATTAGAATATCTTCCAACTGAACAAATAGATGGAATAATTTTTTTTATTTCTTTTGTTATTTCATATATTATCCCCATAGATTTAATTTTTGAATTATAAATTTTATTTTTACAAATAGATAATGATAAAGGGGATAAAAAAGATATTATAGCAGGATTAAATTTTTTATTATCAACATTATATATTCTTTTTTGGTCATGAAGATTAAATAATATATTTGGATTTTCTTTTTTTATCTCTTTGAACAATATATTAATTTCTGGAGATATTAGTTTTATAGAATCTCTGTTTAAATCTATGTTCATAGCATTTCGTCTTTGAAAATATTCTGATCCATCAGGATTTAACATAGGAATAAAAAAAATAGTAAAATTATCGAAAAATAACTTTATTAGTTTATTATTTTTTTTTTCTAAGAAAAAATTAAGTATATCAATTATTGATTTTGTTCCTGTTGTTTCATCTCCATGCATTTGAGACCAAAAAAAAATTTTTATTTTTCCGTATCCACATTTTATTTTAAATATTTTTCTATATTTTACGGAATATCCAGCAGTTTCAATAGAAAAAATTTTTTTATTTCTATATTTTTTTAAAATTTCTATTAAATCAGAATTTTTAAAAATTTTTGATTTATTTATATTTTTTTCTTTGAAAGAATCATAATCTTTCGCTATTGATTTAATATCAAAAAAAAACATAATTAAATTTACATAAAACTTTATATTTATTAATAAAAATTTTTATATACTTCATTTTTATTATACAAATTTTATTATTTTTGTTATTAATAATTGTTATTATGAATATTAAAAATTATTTTAAAATAAATTATATCGAAGCGATTCTTTTAGTTATTTCATTTATCACTATAAATTTTTTTAATTCTACTTTAAAAAAAATTTTTAATATTTTTCATTTATCTGAAAGTGTAATGTTTTCCATATCATATTCTATACCATTTATTTTTCTATTTTCTTTTATTTTTTATCAATCTTATAGAAAAAAACTTTCACTAAATTTATTTTCTATAAAAATTTCTTCATGGTATGTGTATGCTGTCATTTTTTTTGTAATGTTCAATACTATTATATTAAATGAATATTTATCATCATTAGTTCCAAAAGATGGGCCAATATTGGGTAATATGTACAGAGAAATAGAATTCTTTTTAAAGGAAGAAATAAAAAATCCAATGCCTTTTTTATCTACTACTATATTACTAGCACCAATTTGTGAAGAAATTTTTTTCAGAGGTATAATATTAAATGGAATGTTAAGAAGTAAAATACATCCATTAAAAGCTATTATATTTTCTTCATTTTTATTTGGATTAACACATATGAATCCATGGCAATTAGTAGGAGGGTTATTTATTGGAGCTTTTATAGGATATACTTATTTTATAACTTCTTCAATTTTAGATTGTATATTACTTCATGTATTTAACAATATGGTGGCGACAATTGGTATATTTTATACAATTAATCATGATATTTTATTAAACGAAAAGAATCCATTTTTTATAACTATGTTAGTTATTACTGTAGGTATAATTTTTGTTATTTCAGGATCTTATTTTTTATTTAGACTTAAGACAAAAAAAATAAAAAAAACATAAATGGAAAAATCTTCATTAATTGTATTAGGTAATCATTCTTCTATACCAACTAATAAATATCATCATACAACATCTCAAATATTAAATATGAAAGGATTTTATTTTCTTATTGATTGTGGAGAAGGTACCCAAATACAATTAAGAAAAGCAAAAATAAAATTTAATAAAATTATACATATATTCATATCTCATTTACACGGAGATCATTTTTTTGGATTAATAGGTTTATTATCAACGTTTCATCTATTGGGTAGAGAAAAATCATTGACTATTTTTGCTCCAAAAGGATTAAAGGAAATAATTAATATTCATTTTAAATGGTCTTATACTAAATTAAATTATATTATTTATTATGTAGAATTATTATCTAATAAAATAGAAAAAATTATGGATAATAGTAAAATAGAAGTTTTTTCCATACCATTAAAACATAGAATTTATACTAATGGATTTTTATTTAAAGAAAAATTAAGTGATAGAAAATTAAATATAAATGAAATTAATAAAATTCCTTCTATTGAAATAGAAGATCTTAAAAATTTAAAATCAGGAAAAGATTTAGAAAAAAAAAATGGAGAAATAATACCAAATTCAAAATTAACATTTGATCCTCCTAAAATATTATCTTATGCATTTTGTTCTGATACATCGTATTATATTCCTATTATAGAACATATAAAATATGTAGATTTATTATATCACGAATCTACTTTTTTAAAAAAAGAAGAAGATAGAGCAGTAAAAACTGGACATTCCACTACAATCGACGCAGCTAATATTGCAAAAAAGGCTAAAGTAAAAAAATTATTATTAGGTCATTATTCAAATAGATTTCCAAATATTAAAGAATTTGAAAAAGAAGCAAAAAAAGTTTTTTTTAATACGGAAGCTTCTAAGTCAATAAAAAAATATTTTTTATAGAAAAAATTATATTAATTAATAATTAATTAACAATGTAAATACTTAATTTAGGTATTTTTTTTATTCTATATCTAAGTTTTTTGTACAAAATTCTTTTATATAAAAATAATTTAGATTGTATATAAACAATAATATTTTTTTCTGGAAATGGATAAATATTAATATATATTTTTAATGTATCGTAATTAAGTTTAACTTTAATCAAAGTTATTAAAAATTTTTTATAATTACAGTTATTTATAAATTCTTTCTGTAAAATTTCAGATAATTCTATAAAAAAAATTGATGATATTTTTTTATTTTTAATTATATTATTTCTATCCATATTTTTAGAATAATAAAATATTTTAATAACTTTATTATTTAAGGTCCCATAGCTCAGCTGGTTAGAGCATCTGACTCATAATCAGGAGGTCGCTGGTTCAAGTCCAGCTGGGACCATATATAACTGGAGTGGGATTTAAACCCACAACTTACAGTTTAGGAAACTATTGTTATATCCTATTTGAACTATCCAGTTCTATTTATTTTCAATAATTGAAACGAACGATTTATTATTTTTCCCTTTTTTAAATTTTACTATTCCGTTTTTTAATGCATAAAGTGTATGATCCTTCCCTATTCCAACGTTTTTACCTGGATGATGTTTAGTTCCTCTTTGTCTAACTATTATTTTACCTATTGATGCATATTGATTACCATATATTTTTACACCTAATCTTCTTCCAGATGAATCTCTTCCATTTCTAGAACTTCCAGCACCTTTTTTTTGAGCCATTATTTTATATTTTATTTACTTTGTTAAAAGAAATTACTTTTATTTTAGAAAAAATAGGCCTAAATCCATTTTTTGTTTTATAACCTTTTCTTCTTTTCTTTTTAAAAATAATTATTTTATTTCCTTTTATATGTTTTAATACTTGAACTTTAACACTTATATTATTTAAATATGGAGTTCCAATATTAATTATTCCATTTTTATAAAATAAAAGAATTTTATATATAAAAAATTTATCTCCTAATTTTTTTGATAAAAAAGGAGTATAAACATATTTATTTTCGATAAGTTTAAATTGATTTCCATGAAAATTAGCAATCACATAATTATCTATAATATCATTCATAATATTTTAACATTTTTATTGCTTTTATTAAACTATTAAATAAATAATCAATTTCTTCAAAAGTATTGTAAATAGAAAAACTAATTCTAATCATTCCATTTACATTGAAAAAATTCATTAATGGTTGCGCACAAAGATATCCAGTTCTAACAGCTATTCCTAAACGATCTAAAATTGATCCTATATCAAAACAATGTAATTTATTTAAATTAAATGAAATAATACTAGATTTAGTATATATTTTATTTGATTTTCCATATATATATATATTATCAAGTTCATTTAATTTTTTAATTGCGTATTTTACTAATTCTTTTTCATAACAATTAATATTTTTTAATCCTATTTTTTTAATAAAATTTATTGCTTCTCCAAGAGAGAATATTCCTTCTATATTTGGAGTACCAGCTTCAAATTTGAATGGTATAGAAGAAAATGTTGTTTTTTTAAAATCAACATTTTTAATCATTTCTCCTCCAAATTGATAAGGATTTATTCGTTTTAATATATTTTTTTTACCATATAAGATACCAATTCCAGTAGGTCCATACATTTTATGTCCAGAAAATACATAAAAATCTACATTTAATTTTTGCATGTTAAGACATAAATGTGATACTGCTTGTGCACCATCAATTAAAACCCAAGCTCCTAATTCATGTGCCTTATTAATAATATATTCTATTGGATTAATTATTCCTAATACATTAGATATATGACATACAGAAACTATTTTTGTTCTTTCCGATATTAATGATTCGAATTTATTTAAATCAATTATTCCATTATTATTAATTGGTATAATTTTTAAAATTGATTTTTGCAAATCGCAAATATTTTGCCATGGAACAATATTTGAATGATGTTCCATATGAGATATTAATATTTCGTCTCCTTGATTTATAAAATTTCTGATACTATAAGCAATTAAATTAATAGATTCTGTTGTACCTTTTGTAAAAATAATTTCTGAATCATGTTTTGCACAAATAAATTTTTTAACTTTTTTTCTTACATTTTCTATTGAAATAGTTGCTTTTTTGGATAAAAAATGCATTGATCTATGAACATTTGAATTTATTTTTGAATAAAAAAAATTTGAAGATTCAATTACATTTTTTGGTTTATGAGTAGTTGCAGCGTTATCAAGATATATTAATGATTTATCATATATTTTCTCTTTCAAAATTGGAAATTGATTTCTAATTTCTTTTATGTTTTTTTTTGATAACATTGTTTATTACAAAAATTTCTTTAATTTTTTATTAATTTTATTACATAAATAATCTCTAATTTTTATATCAATGTTTTTCATTGTTTCATTAACAAAAGAAAATAATAATAAAATTTTACTTTCTTTTTCATTTATACCTCTAGATTGTAAATAAAATAATTCAGATTTTTTTATATTTCCTATAGTACAACCATGAGAACATTTAACATCTTTAGAAAAGATTGTTAATTGAGGTTTTGCGTAAATCTCAGATTTTTCTGACATAAGAATATTATTATTTTTCTGAAATGCATTTATTTTTTTTATATTTTTATCTATATTAATATTTCCATTAAAAATTCCATTAGATTTTTTAAAAAAAATACTTTTATATAATTGAAAACTGGTTGAATAAGAACATTTATGATCTACAAATGTAGAATTATTTATAGATTCATTATTAGATAATATAGAAAGATTATATAAATAAGATTTAGATTTTTTACCATTAGAAATTATATTTAAATTATTATTAATAATTTTTCCTTTAAACGAAAAAGTATTTATAGTACATGTACTATTTTTTTTTTGATTTAAAAAAGTATTATCTACTATAGATAGATTTTCTATATTATCTTGTATTTTACAATAATCAATTTTACTAAAGTCAAGACTATATATTTCATTAACTAAATTTATAAAATTATAGTTTTTTTCATAACATTTATAACTCTCAATTATTTTTACATTAGAATTTTTTCCTACTACTATAAGTATTCTCGGATTAAATATTATATATTTTTTTTTTGTAAAAATATGTAATATTTTTATTGGTTTTTTTAAAAAAGTGTTATCCGGAATTTCAATATAAATTCCATTTTTTGAAAAAATTGTATTTAAACTACAAAATACATTATATTTGTTATTACACAATTTTCCGTAAAAATATTTTATTTTATTATTTAATAATTGTTTTATTCCATTATATTTTTCATTATATAAATTAATGTATTCTCCATTTAAGAAAATAAATAAAAATGATTCTTTTGTTAAAGAAAAAATATTTATATCGTTTTTAATATGATCAATATCATTATAGTAATGACTATTTTTTAGTTTATTATTAGGTATTAATTTATATTTTTTATAAAAAATTGAGTAAATATTTTTTTCATTCCAATTTTTTATGATTGGCGATTTAAATGAAGGATTAATTCCTTTTTTTATATATGTATTAATATTCTCTTTTATTATAAAAGAGAAATGACTATTACTTTCATTATTAATATTTTTTTTTATTAAAAAATTAATTTGATCTTTTAAAATCATTTATGTTTAATATTATTTAATGATTTAATCCAATTATATCCTTTATTTTCAAGTTCATTAACTAATTCTTTTTTTCCAGATATCATAATTTTTCCATCATACAAAACATGTATAATATATTCAGAATTAATATAATTTAATAATCTTTTGTAATGTGTAATTATTAATATAGAATTTTTTATACTTTTATAAGTATTAATTCCTTTCGCTATTATTTTTATAGCATCTATATCCAAACCTGAATCTATTTCATCTAAAATTGAAAATATTGGATTTAACATTATCATTTGAAATATTTCATTACGTTTTTTTTCTCCTCCTGAAAATCCATCATTTAAAAATCTATATATAAAATTTTCTTCCATGTTTAATAATGATGAAACATATTTTGATTTAGATAAAATATCTTTGGAAGACATTTTATCTAATTTATTTTCTTTACGTATTGAGTTAATGGATGTCTTTATAAAATTAATTATGGATACCCCTGGTATTTCTACTGGATTTTGAAAAGATAAAAATATACCTAAACATGCACGTTTTTCTGTAGAAATATTTAATAAATCCTTATTTAAAAAATAAATCTTTCCTTTTATAATATTATAATCTGTTTTTCCAGCTATTATGCTAGCAAGAGTGCTTTTCCCAGATCCATTCGGTCCCATTATAACATGGGTTTCTCCAAAATTAATTTTTAGATTAATTCCTTTAAGAATTTTATTTTTTCCTATAGAAACATGTAAATTTTCTATATTTAATAACATATATTATTATTTAATTTATCCAACAGATCCTTCTAAAGATATTTCTAAAAGTTTTTGAGCTTCTATAGCAAACTCCATAGGTAATTTTTTTATTATATCACCACTAAATCCATTTACTATTAATGATATAGATTTTTCTATATTAATTCCTCTTTGATTACAATAAAAAATTTGTTCTTTCTCAATTTTTGAAGTAGTTGCTTCATGTTCTACTTGAGACGTTGAATTACAGACATTAATAAATGGAAAAGTATGAGCACCACATTTATTTCCTATTAATAAAGAATCACATTGTGAAAAATTTCTAGAATTTTTTGAATTAGAAGAAATTTTTACTAATCCTCTATAATTATTTTGAGCTTTTCCAGAAGAAACACCTTTAGATATTATAATACTTTTTGTATTATTTCCTATATGAATCATTTTAGTTCCAGTATCTGATTGTTGAAAATTTTTTGTTAAAGATAAAGAGTAAAATTCACCTGAAGAAAAATCTCCTTTTAAAATACAAGATGGATATTTCCAAGTAATAGATGAACCAGTTTCTACTTGTGTCCAAGAAATCTTTGATTTTTTTTCGCATAAACCACGTTTTGTTACAAAATTTAAAACTCCTCCTATACCATTTTTATTTCCAGGATACCAATTTTGTACTGTAGAATATTTCACTTCTGAATTTTCTAATGCAATTATTTCAACTACTGCAGCATGCAATTGATTTATATTTCTTTTAGGAGCAGTGCATCCCTCTAAATAACTAACGTAAGAATTTTTATCTGCTATTATTAAAGTTCTTTCAAATTGTCCTGTAATGATTTCGTTAATTCTGAAATATGTGGATAATTCCATTGGACATTTAACATTTTTTGGTATATAACAAAAAGATCCATCTGAAAAAACAGATGAATTTAAAGCAGCATAAAAATTATCTTTTTTTGATACTACGGACCCTAAATATTTCTTTATAAATTTAGGATATTTTATTATAGCCTCATTTATAGAACAGAATATAATTCCTTTTTTTTTTAATTTTTTTTGAAAAGTAGTAAATAATGAAACGGAATCTAATACTAGATCTGTAGCTATATTTTCTGTATTTTTTTTTTCTTCAATAGATATTCCTAATCTATCAAAAATATTTGATAATTTAGAACTAGAATTTTTTATATTATTTATTTTAGGGGCAGAATAGTAACTTATTTCTTGAAAATTGGGGATATTATATTTTATATTTGACCATTTAGGTGGACTCATTTTTTTCCAAAAAGAAAATGATTCCAATCTCCAATCTAACATCCATTTAGGTTCTTTTTTTTTATTTGATATTTCTCTTATAACATTTTCATTTAAACCTACGGATAATGTATCTGATTCTATTGATAAAGAAAAACCATATTTATAATCAGAATTATTAAAAGATTTTAATATTTTATTTTTTTTTTTCATTTATCTACCAATGAAAAACTTCTACCACATCCACATGTATGTTTAGCATTAGGATTTTTGAAAAAAAATCCTTTACCATCTAAACCATCTGAATGATCTAATATAGATCCATCTAAATATGGAATACTATTTTTATCTACTAAAATATTTATTTCTTTATTTTTAAATAATTTATCTTCTTTTTTTATTTTTTCATCAAAAGATAATTCATAAGATATACCTGAACATCCAGTATTTTTTATTCCAAATCTAACGAAAGATTTATTTCTTATAACTCCTTCTTCTTTCATTATTGAAAGAAGTTTATTTTTAGCTTTTTCAGATATGAATATCATTGTATAATTCAATATTTTAAATTATAACAAATATATGAATATATTTGTAAATTATTTTTAAGTAAATTATTATATACTTTCATATTATTTCCATATTATTAAACCTTTTTATTTTTATGATATTTTACGTTTTACATATTAATTAGTATTTTTTTATCAATTACTTTTTCTATACTAATTTTACATAACTCTATTTATATTTTTTTATTTTTTTTGTAAAAAAAATTATTGTTTTTATTTCTTTTCATAAGAAAAAGCTAACAATAATAATAACATTAATAAAAAACAAACAAAAATTTTATTTATTTTAATTAAATTAATTTTCATAAAACTGAAAAAATAAGTAAAAAAATTCCAAAACAAAAAAGTGGAATACTAAGACATTGTCCTGTATTCAGATTAAAAAATTTTATAAATTCATTTCCTTGAGGTTCTTTTAAGAATTCTATTAGAAAACGTGAAAACCAAACAAAAATAAAAAAAATACCAGAATTTAATCCATTATTTAATTTTTTTACTTTTTTATATATGATTAAAAGTGTTATGAATGTAATTAAATATACAATAGATTCATATAATTGTGTAGGATGTCTAGGTATAATCTTCCCGTATTCTTTATCCATTTGTAAAAATTTTACAGCCCATGGGAATCTACAAGGTTTTCCAATTATTTCAGAGTTAAAAAAATTTCCTATACGAATAAACATTGAAGAAATTGAAATAGCAATACATATTCTATCACATAACCAAATAAAAGATTTATCTTTTAAAAATTGTTTTTTATATAAAAAATTAGTGAAAAGAATACCTAATGCTGCACCATGACTAGATAATCCTCTATAACCTACAAATTCGTATCCTTTTATAATTCCAAACAAAGTTTGATGATAATTTTCTTTTATTGGTAATACTGCTTCAATCCAATGATTAGAAAAATATGAAAGATCATAAAAAACAACTTGTCCTAATCTTGCCCCTATCAAAGTACCAAAAAAAGTATATCTTAATAATGGATCTAAATATTTACAGTTAATATTATCATTTTCATATATATGATACATTATATACCACCCCAGTATAAAAGAAATAATAAACATTAGACTATAAATATGAATAGAAATTCCCCTCCATACATTAAATTTATTTATAGGATTCCAATTTATATATTCTATTATTTCCATAATAATTAATTTTTATTCAGGAGGATCATAATTCCATTCATTACTTATAAATGGATTACATCTTATGATTCTATTTACTGTCATAAAAATAGATTTAAAAATATTCCATTTTTTTAATGATAAAATCATGTATTCTGAACATGTAGGAATATAACGACAATTTTTTCCTATAAAAGGAGATATTGATAATTGATAAATTATTAAAATTCTTATTAAAAAAATTTTTAATAAATTCATATTTCATATTAAATTATTTTTTTTTATAAAATTTAATGATGATCCATGTTTAAACCATTGAATTTGTTTTTCATTGTATGAATGCTTTGCTAAAATTCTATATTTTTCATTATTTTTTTGAATAATATCTATTATAATATATTTATTAGGGAAAATATCTTTTATATTAATATTAAAAATATCTTCTTCTTGTATCTTATAATAATCATATGAATTTAAAAATGTTAAAGCTAGAATTCCTTGTTTTTTTAAATTAATTTCGTGTATTCTAGAGAACGATTTTACTAAAACAACACAAACTCCAAAATATCTTGGTTCCATAGCAGCATGTTCCCTAGACGAACCTTCTCCATAATTTTCTTCTCCAATAATAATACTTTTAATATTATTAGTTTTATAAAATTTTGCAGTAGATGGAACTGTATCATAATTTCCAGTTATGACATTTTTAATGTTATTAATTTTATTGTTAAAGTAATTTATAGCTTTTATCAAAAGATTATTTGAAATATTTTCAATATGTCCTCTATATTTTAACCAAGAACCAGCTGTAGAGATATGATCAGTAGTACATTTTCCCTTTACCTTTATCAATAATCTAATATTCAAAAAATTTTTTATATCATATGATGGATATGGAGATAAAAATTGCAAACGTTTTGAATTTTTATTTATTTTTATAGACGTATTTTCATTATTTGGATGTTCATATCCTAATTCTTTTAAACTGAATTTACTTTTTTTAATATTAATTATTTTTGGTTCTTCTAATTTTACTTTTTCTCCTACTTCATTTATTAATGAATCTTTTCTAGGATCAAAATCTATTCTTCCAGAAAGAACTAATGAAGTAACAATTTCTGGTGATGCTATAAAAGCATGTGTTTTTGGATTTCCATCATTACGAGATGAAAAATTTCTATTAAAAGAATGAACAATTGTATTTTTATTATTATTAATACCCTCTCTTTTCCATTGACCAATACATGGACCACATGCATTATCAAATATTTTAGCTCCAAACTCTTTAAAAGAATTAATAAGTCCATTTTTTTCAAGCAAATAATAAATTTTATTTGATCCAGGTGACACTAAATATTCAGATTTAATTTTTAATTTTTTCTTTTTTGCTTGACGAATTATATTTATTACTTTTAATAAATCTTCTATAGAAGAATTTGTACATGAACCAACTAATCCTACTTCTATTTTATTTGGCCAATTATTTTTTTTGTATTCTTTTTTCATTTTTGATATAGGAGTAGATTTATCAGGTGTAAATGGTCCATTTATATGTGGTTCTAAAGTAGATAAATCTATTTTTATAACTTTATCATAAAAATTATTTGGATTATCGTAAACTTCAATATCTGATTTTAAATAATTATTAATATTATTATCGTCTATAATATTTGATATATATTCTCTATCATTATTTATTAAATAATTTTTCATATTAAAATCATAAGGAAATAAAGAAGATGTTGCTCCTAATTCTGCTCCCATATTACATATAGTTGCTTTACCTGTACAAGAAATATTTTTTGTACCATCTCCAAGATATTCAATGATAGAATTATGTCCACCCGTAACACCTATTTTTCCAGATAATTTCAATATTATATCTTTAGGAGATGCCCATCCACTAATTTTTCCACTTAAAATAACTCCTATAAGTTTTGGAACTTTTAATTCTAAAAAATAACCAGACATTATTTCAGAAGCTTCAGCACCACCTATTCCTATTCCTAACATACCTAGTCCTCCAGAATTTGGAGTATGTGAATCAGTTCCTACAATTATTCCACCTGGAAATGCATAATTTTCTAATATTACTTGGTGTATAATACCTGAACCTGGTTTCCAAAATCCTATTTTATATTTATTAGAAGCTGATTTTAAAAAATCATATATTTCTTTATTTTCTTTTTTGGAATTTTTTAAATCCTTTATTTTTCCATATCTAGCATAAATTAGATGATCACAATGTATAGTTGTTGGAATAAATACTTTATTTTTCTTAGTTTGCATAAATTGCAGTATAGCCATTTGTGCTGTTGCATCTTGCATTGCAAGATGATCGGGATAAAAATTAAGATATGAAAAGTATTTTTTATTATAAGATTCTAATTCTTTTAATTCATTTATTTTTTTTATGTCAATATGAGCATACAGAATTTTTTCTGAATACGTCATTGGTCGATTTATTATTGATTTAACTTTATCAATCTTATATTTAAATTCTGAATAAAATTTTTGTATTTTTTCAAAATTAAAAATCATAGGAATTATTTTTTTTATTTCTTAAAATACATATTTCTTTACAAAAGTTTAAAAAATTATGTATGTATATGTTTACAATTAATTGATTATTAAATATAAAAAATATAAACTAATGATTTTTATATTTATTTTACAAATTTTTTTTCTAAATTTACAACTTGAGTAATTTCTAATTCGAATTCTTTTGATGCTGTTAATAAATGATCAAAAACATTTGCTTGTATTTGTTCATATTTAATAGATTCAGAAGTTTTAACAAAACAATATAGCTCTATAGGTAATCCATAATGATTTGGTTCTAAATGTCTTACCATTAAAGTTTCAGAATTTGATATTTTAGGATGTTGATATAAATATTCTAATGCATATTGTCTAAAAAGTTCAATATTAGTTAGTCCTTTTGTATTTAAATAAAAATTAGTATGAATATTTTTTTTATAAAAAAAACCTATTTCTTTTTGTTTTTCATTAATATAATTTTTTATTAAAAAAATATTCTGAAATTTTTGTAAATCTTCTAAATTACAAAAATAAAATGATTGAATATTAAATAATATAGATCTTTTAATTCTTCTTATATTTTTCTTACGCATAACTTCAAAATTTGTTACAGCTGTAGAAATTAAGTCATAAGTAGGAATACTAGTTATAGTTTTATCAAAATTTTCTATTTTAGCAGATATTAAATTGATTTCTAATACAGTACCTTCTATATTATATTTCGATATACCAATCCAATCTCCTACTTTAATCATTTTTGTAGAAGACATTTGAAGTCCAGAAACAAATCCTAGTATAGTATCTCTAAATACTAATATTACAATAGCAGTAATTGTTCCTAAACTGGTTAATATACTAATTAAATTATTTTTTGTAATAATAGCAATAATTATTAGTATGCAAAATATTATAGATATAATTTTTAATAATTGAGAAAAAGAATTAACAGCTATTGTTTTATGATCATTTTCACTTGTAGATATTTCCATTATGGAATTAACTACTCTAATTAATAATTGCAATGAAATTAAAACAAAAGTAATATTAAATATTATTTCTACATAGGAAATATAATAGTAATTAAAAAAAAACTTACTTAAATAAAAGATAATAAATAATGAGAAAAAATTTGATAAACTATTAAAAACTTTTTTTTCATAAAAAATATTACCCCATCTTATATAAACATAGTTTAATATTTTTTTAACAAAAAAATTTAATGATTTTTTTAACAAAAATGTTATCATTATAATGATAATTACAAAACTTAAAAAGTTTGTAATTGTTGTAAAAAATGATATAATAAAACATTTTTTCATACTTTATTTTTATTGAAATTATAAATTTACATATCTATTTTAATGAATAAATAAAAATTTATTATTTCATTTTCATTAATTATTAATTAATATATTTATTATAAAATTTTTAACATT
>NZ_CP059222.1 GCF_014252375.1 Blattabacterium cuenoti
AATAACGTAATAATAACGTAATAAAATAACGTAATAATAACGTAATAAAATAACGTAATAATAACGTATTAATAACGTAACGTACGTATTAATAACGTAATAATAATAACGTATTTAATACGTATTCACGCGCGCGCGCGTGTGCTGTGCGTGGTTGTTTGTTTTTTTTCATTCATTTTATTACATTTACTCATTAAAAACTAATCAAAGATCAATCAAAGTGAGTATAACGAAAGATCGATTAAACTTTAAACCATTTGAATATCAGTGGGCATATGATTTTTGGTTTAAACAACAAAACGCCCATTGGTTACATACTGAGATTAATATGCAGTCTGATATCCATGATTGGAATGATAAATTGTCTTCACATGAAAAGAAAGTTATTGGAGATATTTTGAAGGGGTTTACCCAAACAGAAACAGAGGTTGGGAGTTATTGGTCTGAGATGATACCTAAGTGGTTTCCTGTTCCAGAAATAAAAATGATGGGGCAGGTTTTTGGTTCTTTTGAGACTATTCATGCTGTAGCATATTCTTATTTAAATGATATTCTAGGTTTAGATGATTTTAATGCTTTTTTAAAGGATGAATCTATTATGAATAAGTTGAATGCATTAATAGAAATAAGAAAAGGAGTCCCTGTAAATGAATATAATGATTTGGAAATTGCTAGAAGTATCGCTTTGTTTTCTGCAGCAGCAGAGGGTATTCAATTATTTTCTTCTTTTGCTGTTCTTCTTTCTTTTAGAAAATCAAATCGTTTGAAGGGGATAGGTCAGCAGATTATTTTTTCTGTAAGGGATGAATCGTTGCATTCAGAGGCAGGTTGTAAAATTTTTAGAATTTTTTGCAGTGAAAGAAAATCTTTAAAAGAACGAGTAAAAGATTCAATTTATTATGGGATTGATTTAGCATTAAAAAATGAATTTATTTTCATAGATAATATTTTTGGGGAAGGGGATTTGCCTACTCTTAAGAAAGAAGAATTAAAGAATTTTATGAAAGATAGGGCGAATTTAAAATTGAAAGAATTAGGTTTTATGGAGAAATATAGAATTGATAAAAAAATGTTATCTAATATGGATTGGTTTTATGTTACAATATCTGGAGAGCAACAAACTGATTTTTTTGATAATAGAGAAACTGGATATAGTAAACCTAATGATGATTGGAATGATGATCTTTTTGAAGATGAATTTGAAAAAAAAAATAATAATTCGGAAAAAAATATACTAAAGATTTTGTTGAAGAATAAAAATGAAGAAAATACATCTGGATGTAAATCTTGTGAATCATAGAATCATAAAACGTATGATAAAAAAATATAAGGATTATTTGGGGAAAGAACAGTTGTTACATAATTCTGTTTGTAATTACTTAGATTATAAGTATCCTGATATATTTTATTTTCATCCTCATAATGAGGGGAATAGAAGTTTTTATGAAAGATTTTTAATTAAAGTAATGAGATTACGTCCTGGTATGCCTGATTTATTGATCCCCATGCCTAATAAAGGAATGACAGGAATGGCTCTTGAATTTAAAATTAAACCCAATAAATTAACAAAGAATCAAATTAAAGTTATTAATATTCTAAATTCATATAATTGGTCTGTAAATACTTGTTATTGTTTTGATCAAGCTAAAACGTATATAGATGAGTATTTAAAAAATGAGTATTTGAATGATTGATACAACAACCATCAAGGAATACCACATAATATGTAATAGATGTAAGAAATTTTTTTTTAAAATTTCTTATGCTAAAATTAAAATGATGATCAATGATTTAAATTTAATTGATAATATTTTGTATTATTTTAATAAAAAAAATTGGATTTCTATCATTAATTTATCTGTTTTATCAATTTATAAAAATAAAAATAATAAAAATCTTGATATAGATGAAAATGAATATGATTTATGTATAAGTAAAGCCAGATTAATTATGATGGACAAAAATTTAGATTATGGAGATATATGGAGAAAATTAGATATTTCGTCTATTGAAGATATAATACTTCAGAAAATATTTAGGATTAAGAATATGAATAGCAATATTGAATTTAAAATTTTGGATAATTATATAGATATATTAAATTATTCTGTTTTTATATTAATTAAAATTAGTTAGTTTTTCCATTTAATTTTTTCGTATTTTAAGAATATTATTTGAGCTATTCTATCCCCGTTTTTTACTGTGAAAAAAAATCGGGATACATTCATTAGTATTATTTTTAATTCCCCTCTATAATCAGAATCTATAGTTCCTGGATCATTTAATACAATGATTCCATATTTTAATGCTAAACCACTTCTTGATCTTATTTGAGCTTCATATCCTTTTGGGATTTCAAAAAATAATCCTGTGTGGATTATTTTTCTATGCATAGGACGGATCATTACGTTTTTTTTTAAAAATGCTTTTATATCCATTCCAGATGATCCATCTGTAGAATATTCTGGACAAGAATTATAAGATTTGTTATGTATTTTAATATCGATCATTGAAAAAAAATTTTATATTCCATTAAATTAAAAAATAATAGAAAATGAAAAAATTTTTTCTTTTCGTATTAATCATACTATCATGTGTATGTGTATTATCATGTGATAGTGATAGTAGTAGTGGAATTGTTGACATTGTTGACGTTGACAAAGACAATAAAAATGCTAGAGAGACATTGGACGATTTTAGAAAAAAACATCCAATTCAAGGAAAAATGGTTGATGAATTCTTACAAGCAGCACAATAAATAAAAAACCCTACCATAAACGAATTCTTTATCGTTTCGTTTATGGTATTTTTATTTATCAGCGATTCGATCGATTAGTTTATTTATTTTATTTGCTTTATGCCTCTCCGTCACGGTCACGGTCACGTCACTTGAAAATTATTCAAAAGTCTTTATAAAAAAATTTTCTTCCATGTTTTTCCCTAATAATTGAAAATAATGTATAACACTATTACTATATTTATACTTTTAAACGCGTTTTTATAGCCATTTTATGGATGATTTAATAAATAATGGGTGGAACATTAATTGTATATTTTATGGTTGTAAAAATGGACATATGGACATAAACTGCACACAATACCATATACAACCACAATAACAGTTTTTTTTGAAAAAATGAAAAGTAAAAAGTAAAAATTGTGTGTATGTTATATGTAATAACGTATTAATAACGTATTAATAACGTAACGTACGTATTAATAACGTAATAATAACGTAATAACGTAATAATAACGTAATAATAACGTAATAAAATAACGTAATAATAACGTAATAAAATAACGTAATAATAACGTAATAA